>NZ_RCNZ01000106.1:0-63610 GCF_004307525.1 Pseudomonas sp. Sample_21
AAGAAGACAACATGGCCATGCTCTGCTGCCACAGCGAAAAGGGCGAAATGTTCCTGATGAGCCGTTATCCGGACGAGGATGAGCTGGAAATCACCCTCGATGGCGAGCCATCGACGCTGGACGGGGTAAAAGTCACCCTCAGCCCGACCCTGCTGAAGATCGAAATCGCCGCGGCGGATGCCGATGCGTTGAATGGGGATGATGTGCTGGAAATTACCTTCAATCCGGATATGGTCGATATGGCCGAGGTCGAGCTGACCTTGAAGAATATTCTGGACGGCACTGGCACCTATATCAGCCAGATTTGATGGCGTCTGGACAGGCCCAATCGCTGGCAAGCCAGCTCCCACAGGTTTTAGCGGCGTGCAGGCAATTTATGCAACGCAGCGATCACTGTGGGAGCTGGCTTGCCAGCGATGGGGCCGGAACTGCCGGTCCAACACTCCCCTGCTACAAAAAACCACCAATGCGCCCCGGTATTTCCCGCGCTTTGCACAAATGCCGTTAGTCGCCACCCCCCGCGATGGATTAAAGTAACGCCCCCAGCCCTGGCGTATGACGTATGCCCTCGGCCATCCATTTCCAGGAACAGTCATCGATGGAACATCGTGAAGCGCTGCTGGCGCTGCGAACCTTTCTTTCAACGCAGATTCTCGGCCAGGAAAAACTCATCGAGCGTTTGCTCATCGCCCTGCTCGCCGACGGCCATATGCTGGTCGAGGGCGCTCCCGGTCTGGCCAAGACCAAAGCGATCAAAGAACTCGCCGAGGGCATCGAAGCCCAGTTCCATCGTATTCAGTTCACCCCCGACCTGCTGCCGGCCGACATCACCGGCACCGAAATCTACCGTCCGGAAACCGGCAGTTTCGTCTTCCAGCAAGGGCCGATCTTCCACAACCTGGTGCTGGCCGACGAAATCAACCGCGCGCCGGCCAAGGTGCAATCGGCCTTGCTCGAAGCGATGGCCGAGCGTCAGGTCAGCGTCGGGCGCAGCACTTATGAGCTGTCGCCGCTGTTTCTGGTGATGGCCACGCAGAACCCGATCGAACAGGAAGGCACCTATCCGTTGCCGGAAGCCCAGCTCGACCGTTTCCTCATGCACGTCAAGATCGGCTTCCCCGACGCCGCTGTTGAACGGCGCATCCTCCAGCAGGCCCGTGGCGAGGCGTTGAACGGCGAGACCAAGCCCGAGCGCCGGGTCAGCCAGCAGGCGATCTTCGCCGCGCGCAAGGAAATCCTTGGTTTGTACATGGCCGACGCCGTGGAGGAATACCTGGTGCAACTGGTCATGGCCACGCGCAACCCGGCCAAGTTCGACCCGGAAATGGCCGAGTGGATCGCCTATGGCGCCAGTCCGCGCGGTTCGATCGCCCTCGATCGCTGCGCCCGCGCCCACGCCTGGCTGGCCGGTCGCGATTTCGTCAGCCCGGAAGACATTCAGGCCGTACTGTTCGACGTGTTGCGCCATCGCATCATTCTGTCGTTCGAAGCCGAAGCCGCTGGCATCGATCAGGACCGCGTGGTGCAGCGGATTCTCGACGTCGTCGCCGTCGCTTGACCCCCATGAACGCCGCCCTGCCCTCCGAACCCGGTATCCGCATCAGCCTCGCCGAGCTGATCGAGATGCGTCACCGCGTGCGCGAGGTACAGCTGTTTTCCACGCCGAGTCAGCGCAGCCCGCTGATCGGCCTGCATCACTCGAAATTCCGTGGCCGTGGCGTCGACTTCGATCAGGTGCGGGTGTATCAGGCCGGTGACGACGTGCGCACCATCGACTGGCGCGTCACTGCGCGCACGCAGGAGCCGCACACCAAGCTGTTCCACGAAGAGCGCGAGCGACCGATTTTCATCATGGTCGAGCAAAGCACCCGGCTGTTTTTCGGCTCGGGGCTGATGTTCAAGTCGGTGCTGGCGGCGCAGGTCGCGGCGTTGATCGGCTGGGCCGCACTGGGGCACAACGATCGCGTCGGCGGGCTGGTGTTTGGCGATAACGAGCACTACGAAATCAAGCCTCGGCGCAGCAAACAGAGCCTGCTGCAATTGCTCAACCGTCTGGTCAAGGTTAATCAGTCGCTGCACAGCGAGCGCGAGCCGGATCGCGATGCCTTCGGCGTGGCCCTGCGCCGCGCGCGGGAAGTGCTGCGGCCGGGCAGTCTGGCCATCGTCATTTGCGACGAACGCGCGTTGTCCGACAGCGCCGAACAACAACTGAGTTTGCTGGCGCGGCATTGTGATCTGCTGATGCTGCCGCTGTCCGATCCGCTCGATCACGCACTGCCCGCCGCCGGCCTGCTGCGCTTTGCCGAGCGTGGCGCGCAGCTGGAAATCGACACGCTGAACTTCGACCTGCGCCAGACCTACCGCGCCCAGGCCGAAGCGCGCATCGCCCGTTGGGAATTGCTCGCACAAAAGCTGCGGGTGTTGCTGATGCCGCTGAGCACGCAGAGCGAAATGGTCGAGCAGATGCGCGAATTCCTGAACCCGCAGCGTCCGGGGAAAGGTCGATGAACGGCCTCGAACAACTGCAACCGCTGATCTCGCCGCCGCCGATCGCCTTCTGGCCGCCGGCGCCGGGCTGGTGGCTGCTGCTTCTGCTGTTGCCGCTGCTGGGCTTTGCCGCGTGGAAGCTGCGCCGTTTCATTCCGATGAAGAAACGCCCGGTGGTACGCGCCGAGCAACCGCTGGACCCGGTGCGCATCGCCGCGCTCGCCGAACTGGCGCAAATGCCCAAGCCTTACGACGGCGCTCCGGCCGGTGCCTGGCTGCAACAACTCAACGGCCTGCTCAAACGCCTGTGCCGCAACCACTATCCGTACAGCCAGAGCCACACCCTCAACGGCCGCAAATGGCTGGCCTTCCTCGATAACCGCTGCCCGGCTGCCGGCCTGACGCGCTGGATGGTGCTGGTCGAAGGCGCGTACAAACCGGAATGCAAACTCGATGACAAAGCCATCGCCGGCCTGACCCAAGCGGTCGACACGTGGATTCGCAAACATGTTTGAGTTCGCCTGGCCGTGGATCTTCATGCTGTTGCCGCTGCCGTGGCTGATGCGTCTTGTCCTGCCGGTGGCCGACAGCGGCGAGCCGGCGCTCAAAGTGAGTTTCCTCGCCGACCTCGAAGGCCTCGCCCGCCGCCGCGCCCGCGCCAACTTGCCGGCGTGGCGGCAGCAGGCGCCGTTTATCTTGCTGTGGCTGATTCTGCTGACCGCCGCCGCCCGCCCGCAATGGCTTGGCGAGCCACTGCCGATTGCCGCCAGTGGCCGTGATCTGCTGGTGGCGGTGGACGTGTCCGGTTCGATGGATTTTCCCGATATGCAGTGGCAGGACGAAGAAGTCAGTCGCCTGTCGCTGGTGCAGCACTTGCTCGGCGATTTCCTTGAAAGCCGCGACGGCGACCGCGTCGGTTTGATCCTGTTTGGCAGTCAGGCTTACCTGCAAGCACCGCTGACCTTCGACCGACGCACCGTTCGCATCTGGCTCGACGAGGCGCGGATCGGCATCGCCGGCAAGAACACCGCGATCGGCGATGCCATCGGTCTGGCCCTGAAACGTCTGCGTCTGCGCCCGGCGCAAAGTCGCGTGCTGATTCTGGTCACCGACGGCGCCAACAACGGCGGCGAAATCAATCCGCTGACGGCCGCAAAACTGGCCGCCAGCGAAGGCGTCAGAATCTATCCGATCGGCATCGGCGCCAATCCCGAGGACAGCGGCTCGACCGGCCTGCTCGGGGTCAATCCAAGCCTCGATCTGGATGAGCCGGCGCTCAAGGCCATCGCCGAAATCACCGGCGGCCAGTACTTCCGCGCCCACGACGGCCTCGAGCTGCAAGCGATCAAGGACACCCTCGATCAGCTCGAACCGGTGACCCAGCAACCGACTCAGGCACGCCCGGCGCAAGCCTTGTATCACTGGCCGCTGGCGTTGGCGCTGTGGTTGAGCCTGTTGCTGGTCGTCCGCGAACTGTGGCCGGATAACCCGCTGCAACGCCTGTTTACCAAGCAACTGTATTTGCAAAGTCCGCTGCCGGACTGGCGTCAGCGCTTGCAGCGTTTGCGCCTGCGGAGGCGCCGATGATCGCGCTCTGGCCGCACTGGTTCCGCCCTTGGTGGCTGCTGCTGTTGCCGCTGCTCGGCTGGCTGCTCTGGCAACTCTGGCACCGACAGAAACGCGCCGGGCGCTGGCAGATGATTCTGCCGCCGGCATTTCACGCTGCGCTGCTCAGTGGCGGCAGCGGTCGCCAGAGCAAACTGCCGTGGATCGCCCTTGGCGTGGCATGGTTGCTGACCATTCTGGCCTTGCTCGGACCGAGCTGGGAGCGCGTCGAACAGACCAGCCAGAAACCCGCCGATCCGCTGGTAGTCGTGCTCGAACTGACCCCGGAGATGCTCGCCACCGACTCGCCACCGACGCGTCTGGAACAGGCGCGGCGCAAGCTGTTCGACCTGTTGCAGGCGCGCAGCGATGCGCAGACCGCCATCGTCGTTTATGCCGGCAGCGCGCACACGCTGGTGCCGCTGTCGGATGATCTGGCCACCAGTCGCAATCTGCTCGACGCGCTCAAGCCGTCGCTGATGCCGGAAGCCGGCCACCGCGCCGATCTGGCCGTGGACAAGGCGCTGGCCTTGCTCAAGCAAGGTGCGCTGGGACAGGGACGGATTCTGCTGATCGGTTCGTCGCTCAACGAAGAGGAACGGCGAGGCATTCGCCGCGCGCTCAATGGCGAGTCGACGCAACTGCTGATGCTCGGCATCGGCACCGCCGAAGGTGCGCCGATTGCCCAGGAGGACGGCAGTTTCCTCAAGGACGAGCAAGGCGCGATCCGCGTGCCGCAACTCGACAGTCCTGGTCTGGCGACATTCCTCAACAGCGTCGGCGGCGAGTATCACCCGGCGCGACTCGACGAGGCTGATCTTGGCGCCCTTGGCCTGCTCAACGGCCCGCGCAGCCTGCGCGACGACGGCCAGACCGTGCGCCTCGATACATGGGCCGATCAGGGCTATTGGCTGCTGTTGCCGCTGTTGTTGCTGGCTGCGTGTGCCGGGCGCCGTGGCTGGCTGTTCTGCCTGCCGCTGCTGTGGTGCCTGCCGCAACCGAGCTACGCTTTCGACTTCGAAGACTTGTGGCTGCGCCCCGATCAACAGGGTTTGCACTTGCTCAAGCAGAAACGACCGGCCGAAGCCGCGCAGCATTTTGAAGATCATCAGTGGCAAGGGGTGGCGTTGTACGAGGCCGGCGACTACAGTGGCGCCGCTCAGCGCTTCGCCGAGGGCAGCGATGCCCGCGCCCACTACAATCGTGGCAACGCTCTGGCAAAAAGTGGCGAGCTGGAAGCGGCGATCGATGCCTACGAACAGGCGCTCGAGCTGCAACCGGATCTGCGTCCGGCGCAGACCAACAAGGCGCTGGTGGAAAACCTGCTGAAGCAGAAAAACGCCCCGCCGCCGCCCGAACCGGATAACCAGCCGAACGAACAAAGTCTGCCCGGCGATGAGCCCTCGCCCACCACCGCGCCCCCTCCGGCGGTGAGCAGTGAAACCCAGAGCGAGGCGCAACCGGCCGAGTCGGCCAGCGAACCGCCGCCGACCGCCCCGCCGCTGCCAGGCCCCAATGAAATCCCCGGCAGCAACGAGGAAGAGGAAACCGACACGGTGCCGACCCTGCGCCCGAGTGAGAACAACCTCGAAGGCGAGCAGCGTCAGGCGCTCGAACAATGGCTGGGCAAGATCCCGGACGACCCGGGCGAACTGCTCAGGCGCAAATTCTGGTACGAACAGCAACAACATCAGGATCAGGAAAACAATCGATGACCCGCTTCACCGCTCTCTTGCTGCCCCTGCTGATCTGCACGGCCACCGCTCAGGCGGCCGAGCTGACCGCCAGCGTGGATCGCAGTCGCCTGAACTCCGGCGAGACGGTCGAGCTCACCCTCGAAACTGACGACGTCACCCAGTTCGGCAAGCCCGATCTGTCGGCACTGGAAGCGCTGTTCGAAGTGCGCGGCACGCGCCAGGTCAACCAGCTCAACACCCTCAACGGCGAAAATCGCGCGACCACACGCTGGATCATCACCCTGCTGCCGAAAGAAAACGGCAGCGTAGTGATTCCCCCGCTGCAACTGGGCGAAGCACAGAGCCAGCCGATCACCGTGCAGGTGATCGCCAGCGACAACCGCGAAGACAACAACAGCCTTGATCCGGTGTTCATCGAAGCCAGCCTCGACCAGAACAGCGTCTACGTGCAGGCGCAGGCCATCCTGACCCTGCGCATCTATCATTCAGTCTCGCTGTACGACGACAGCAGCCTGAGCCCGCTGCAAATTGCCGATGCGCGCATCGAACAACTTGGCGACACGCGCACCTACGAGAAAGACATCAACGGTCTGCGCCACGGCGTGATCGAGATGCGCTACGCGATCTATCCGCAACACAGCGGCCTGCTGACCATCGCGCCGCAGACGTTCAGCGCCACGCTGGTCGATACCGCGCCATCGGCAGACGCCTCGGGGCCCAAGCCCGGCAAACTGATGCGCGTGAGCTCGGCGTCGATTCCGCTGACGGTCAAACCGAAACCGCTGACCTACCCGGTCGATGCACCCTGGTTGCCGGCGCGCAACCTCAGCCTCAGCGAAAGCTGGAGCCCGGAACCCGACCACACCCAAGTCGGCGATTCCCTGACCCGCAGCCTGACCCTGAAAGTCGAAGGCCTCGCCAGCTCGCAACTCCCAGCCCTGCCCGCCACCGACGTCAACGGCCTGCGCCGCTACCCCGACCAACCGGTGCTGAGCAACCAGAGCAGCGACCGCGGCATCATCGGCAGCCGCGAAGAACGCGAAGCCCTGGTGCCGAGCCGCAGCGGCGCGATCGACCTGCCAACCGTCGACGTGGTCTGGTGGAACACCTTCGAAGACCACCTCGAACACAGCAGCCTGCCCGCGCGCACCCTGCAAGTGGCGAACAACCCGAGCCTGCAAATCGACACCCCGGCCGGCACCCTGCAACCGAGTACGCCCGACAACGACACCCTGTGGTGGTGGAAACTCAGCACCCTGATCCTCGCCTGCACCACCCTGCTCGGCTTCGGCCTCTGGTGGCGCGCCCGCTGGCAACCGGCAATCCACCGCGCCGCCCAGACCGGCCCGAGCCCGCGCACCCTGCTCGACGACATCAAACGCGCCAGCCAGGCCAACGACCCTCACGCCACCCGCCAGGCACTGGACGCCTGGGCGCGGCAGCAGCCGGAGAC
This sequence comes from Pseudomonas sp. Sample_21, assembly GCF_004307525.1. Lineage (NCBI taxonomy): Bacteria > Pseudomonadati > Pseudomonadota > Gammaproteobacteria > Pseudomonadales > Pseudomonadaceae > Pseudomonas > Pseudomonas sp. Sample_21. The sequence goes on from NZ_RCNZ01000106.1 coordinate 7,243, forward strand.
ACTGGCAGACATGGCCGCGCGTTTTGTGCCGTTGTCGGACGCGTTGGACGGGTTGAATGGTGCGCTGTACAGCGAGACGGGGCAGCATTGGCAGGGTGAGGATTTGTGGCGGGCGATCCGAACGATTCCAGCGGCGGAACGGGTGCAGGATCCGGTGAGTGAGAGTGGGTTGCCGCCGCTTTATCCGAAGTAGGTCCCGTCACCCTCGGGATTCGGAGCGGAGGTCACGGCAACCGCCGAACTCTCTGAATCGATTCCCACTTTTGGCACGTAAAACGGGGACAGACTACGTTTTCGGAGTAACTTGCTAAACATGGCCTGTCCCCGTTTACCCGCAGGTGAGTTCGACATATACAGCTTCGATGATGGCATTGTCTTCCTCAAAGTCAGGTACATAAAATCTCAAGCCCACGTCAATGACATTGAATCCTGAGCTATTGAAGACCAGAACTTCTCCTCGCCTGGACAGAAATTGTTGAGCCACCAAGGCATCTTCACCGACCAGGTTCTGCTCATCCCAGAAAAGCTTACTCCACTTAAAAAACTCGACACCAACGACTATGAGCTTTTCATCAAAGTACACATGAACGCCCAAGTCATCATAAGCGTCAGTCGGCACTGCCGAATCTTCGGTTTTGAAAAACGCCTCAAAACCACCACCCAGGGCTGTTCGGGATTCATCTCGCGTCATACCAGCGCGAATCAATCCCAAGTCCCCGCCCCCCAAAAATCTGAAAATCTTCGTCATGTCTTCTTGAACTTTTCCTGGTTGAAGGGCAAATCTGAAGTTGGTTGATACGCCAATGCTCACTGCAACGACCCAACTCCAAGCGACTAAAGGATCCCTCAGGGACAGTCCACGTTTTTTAAACGAGGTCTGTCCCGTTATCCTCAGAGATCGAACACAGAACGAACATATTCCGTCAGTCCAATTAAATCCTCGTACGCCACTGGACCAAGCAAAGGTTCATGAATGGACAAATAGACCGCTGCCGTCATGTTTACTTGCAAAGCACATTCATCCACGCCCCACAACCTTGACGGTGCAATCATCCAGTTAATCCCAGGCAGCCCTTCGCGTGACCGGCCAACAAGCGACCATGCTACCCCCCCCCTGTAGCCTTCCACGGCGACTTTCAACTTGTCGATATCAACGTTGCTAATACACTCAAACCTGAAAGCGATGAAGGGTGGCAGCGCAGAATGATCCTCCCGCTGCATTTCATTCCCAACCCTTACTTTTGGAAAACGCTGTTGATACTTTTGCCACTCCAATACGCCAACTTCAGCAATAACAGTCAGGAGATGGCCTTCTTCATTCTCAACTGTCATAAATTAAAGACCTTTGATCCCTCGAGACAGGCCACATTTATTTAAACGTGGTCTGTCCCATTATCCTCCGTCCTATTATTCTCCTTAGTTGCTACTGGCCCCCAATATCCGCGAAAAGGAGGTTCCGGCGCAACCAATCTCCAAACCTCTGCGGAGTCACAACATTTGAACCAAAACTCATCAAATCCAGGTCCAGCGTAACTATCTAATACGCGAACACTTTCTGCTCGACCATTTACTACTTGGTTGTTGATCCAAACAACAAATCGACGGTATTCGTCCGGCGAAAAAAAGCTCTCTATTACTTCCCAGCTACAGCCCGCCATACTTTATCTCACCCAGGATGGATCAATTTTGAAGTCTTTTGGAAAAAGAACCTGACTTCCCCCTCCCACAAGCCCTCCCTGAGGGGCGGCTACACCTTCAAAATACTTAGTACCTGCTGGAACTTCAATCTTCACCACATTTACCGCCGTATTTCCCCATTGAGGATTCAAAGCACTGTCTATGATGGATTGCACAGGGCCTGTCGGTTTTGTCGCGGTCCAATAAGCCCCAAGCTCATTAGCCGAGCCTCCATATACCCGATACAAAGTTGTCGGTTTCTGAGTTACGACCTCTGCGTAGGTAGCGCTCCTGAACGTGTCTGCAATCGAAGCTGGCAGAGGACCTTGATTGAGCGGGTTGTATTGATTGAGTAGTTTCCCGCCGCTAGGCATGACAACTGACTTCAGATTGCCCGCGCTGTCCAATTCCAAACGCGCGATTGTTGCTCCAATCTCTGCTCCATCTTTTCCTAAAAATTGGCTCAAAGTTTTACTTGAAACGGTTACTCCCACCTTCCCTAAAGCGGCGGCTCCCTTTGCCAGACCACCTACGTCCGACACAACGCCACCGACGGTATACAAAAGCAAACCTAGATCGCGTCCAAGCTGCAACGCCTGATCGGTCCCACCAAACTCCAGTGCGTACTCCATCCTACCAATAGTTGCGAGCAAACTGTCCACCGCGGCATTACCAAGCTTGGCTCGCAGCGCTTCGCTTTCGACAATTTGTCGTAGACCGCTGAGACTCTCCAACGGACTTGCCAAGAAGCCCGATAGGCCGTCCAGATCCTTCCATCCCCCTTCCTGCAGGCCAATGATCACACCAAGGCCTGTAGCCATATCTTGGGTGCTATCAACGCTCGCCCACTTCCGCCATATCTTTATCTTTTCAATAAGACTTGGCGCTGCTTCCAGCTCTTTATCTCTTTGTATCTTCTGCTGCGTTGCCAACCAGTTGTTATCAACGTTTGCAATCGCAGCGTTGTTGGCCGTGGCTGCACCGCTTGGATCGCTAGCCGCAGCAATAGCGGTCACCAGGCTGGTGATGAGGTTGCGCTTGGTTTCGCGATCCGCAGCTGTTTCGTTTGGATCTGGGTCCGCAAACAGTGCTGTCAGCACACTGGCTGCCGCTCCACCCAACGCACCCGCCGAACAGCTTTGGCTACTGGCAGCAGCGCCTGCGCAACCAAGAATCGCATGCAAGCCTGCGTGTACCGGGCTGCCCTCTTTGAGTCCCTTGAGGACCAATTGCCCGATGTAATCCGATCCCTGCTGCTGGACGTAATTGACCACCATGTTTTGCGCAAACTGCGCGCTAGTACCGGTGACACCGCCGGTGATCCCGGCGACCAACGCGGTAGTGATCTGCCGATAAGTGCCTCCAGGCCCCCAGTTCTTGTTGATGTCTTTGACTTGCTGGGTGAGTTCTAAATATTTTTCACGGTGGATAGCCCTTTTTTCATCCGGAAGGCTTTCGTCATGTGCTGCGAGGTACTCTCTTTCAGCTTCCTTCTTCTTGCTATCGGCTTCGTTCGCACGGTTTTCGATGAACTGCGAGACGTTCTGCACAAACTTGCCGACGATTTCGAAATCCACGCCAATTTCCTCGGCGTCGAAAATCGGCTTGAGCTTGTTGCTGCCGTCACGCTCGCTGGAAACATTGGTGGTGATCGCTGCAATGGTCTGTTCAGCAGTTTTGCCGGTCAGTTCCTGTTGCTTGGCATTGTTGGTGATGGTGACTGCAGCACCGCTGATCCCGCTATGGGTGGTGCTGCTTGAATCGCCGCTGGCGAACAGGACGACCGGTGTATTGGCGTTTGCACCTTCCTTGGTGGTGACAACTGGCCCGCCTCGGGTCGGCGTGCCACTGGCGTTACCACCGCCCTTCATATTGAAGCCATAACCACCACTGAGATTGATGCTACTGGCGTCGTACTCGGCCTTGTTCTTGATATCAGAACTCGTCAGCGTGCCAGTGCTCAGAGTGTTCTTACCGTCAGCGACCGCTTTGTCGGTACTGGCGATCACAGCCCCGACCAGATCGGTATTACCCTTGACTTCAACCTGGAAACCACCGTCGCCTGCCTTGATGCCCGACTGCTCGGAAACACTGGCGTACTCGCTTTGCATGTGCTGCGCAGCGATGCCGCCGCTGACGCTGCTGGTGCCGTAGCAGAATGGCGGCACGCAAATGCTCACTCCGACATTCGCGCTCATCTGTTTGGAGGTATAGGTGCTGGTGTCCTGCTGGCTCTCGACATTGAGATCACCGCCGACTTTCACCTTGACCGTTTCCCCCGTAGCCACAGCCCCTTTGATGTTGGTGTCGCCACCGCTCTCCAGGCTGAGCGTCTGGCCTGACTTGATCGAGGTATTGGTGTGGGTGACGTCATCGCCATCGCTGCTGCCCCGTCCAACGTTAGCGGCGAGCTCGAAGGTAATGCCGTTGCTTTCGCCGAAGCCAAAACCGATGCCTGCGCTCCAGCCACTGTTACTGTTGGCGCTTTGTTGATGCGCGGTGTTTTGCGCGGACAACAGATTGATTTCGCCATCGGCTTTCAGGCTTACATCGCCACCGCCCTCGATCCGGCTGCCGACAACATTGATGTCACTGTCAGCGCCGGCACCCGTTGCAACGATGTTGACCTTGCCTCCCGCGACCACATCGCTGGCAACAACATTGCGGCCACTCTGGCTACTGTTCATCTTGCTCTGACTGTTACTCAGATTGACGCTGACCTTAATGCCACCCACCGGGTTCTGCATCATTGCCTGACCGGCATCCATTGCCTGATTGGCACTCATGGCCGCGTTCACCGCAGCCAGTGCGACCATGCGGTCATCACTGGTTTTCTGCGCCGCCTCACCCATTTGCTGAATGCCACGCAGAGCATCAACCAGGGGAATATTGACGGTCCCGCCGATTGCCGTACGGCTCGTGCTGGCGGTTTTATTGGAGTTGAGCGTGTCGAATCCCGCTTCGATATCGACATGTTTGGCTTTTATGTCGATATCACCCTGAGGAGTCACCAACTGGCTCGCACTTTGGGTGTAATGATCACCTGCTGACAGGGAAATGTTGCCACCGAGGGAGGCGATTTGACTGCCCGACTGACGAGTCGACGTGTTGTCGCTGGTCTCTTTCGTTTTGACGATCCCGGTCGCGCCCTGCCACCACGAGCCGACTTCGCCGACTTTTTTGCTGCCGGATTTCGAGCTTGAGGACGCATAATTTTCGGCGCTGGTGATCTCCAGATTACGCCCGGCATCGATACCGATATTCTTGTCGGCCACCAACGTACTGCCCTCGACGACAGAATCACGACCGCTGTTGATTTGAATGCTGCCAGCGCTGATATCGCTGCCGATACTCTGCGTGGACGATTGTTGCGATCGCTGGGTTTTCTGCGTATTGGAGAGCCACCCCGTAACCGTCATCCCTGTCTTGCTGGAGCCTTTCGACTGACTGGAAGTCAGGGTTTCTTCAGCCGTGCCAATCAGAACGTCATTGGCCGCTGTGAGCTTCACTTCATTTTCCGCACGCAGCGCAGCTGCCTGCAGGTTAATGTCGTGGTTCGACTTGAGCTCGATATCCTTGGCGCTGAGTTCGGTGCTGTTCAGACGCGTCTGCGTCTGCTCACTACTGCTGGACTTGCTTTTGTTCCAGCTTTTCTTCGACGACGCACTGGCCTGGCTGTAAGAGTCTTGAGCTGCAAGCAAGTTGATGTCGCGGCCAGCGCTAGCTAGCAAAGTGCCGTCACTGCTGAGTTTGGCACCGGTCAGATTGACGTCCTGCCCGGCCGAGACAACCAGTTTGGAGCCCGCCTCGACGGTCGAACTGACGGACAGGACCGTCTCACTCTCACTCATCGTCGACTTTTTCTTGCCGAAGGAGCCTTTTTTTGTTTTCGAGTAGTAGTCGTAGTCGACGTCTTCTGCGGTGGCGATATTGACGTCATCACCGGCGAACAAATACGCCTCGTTGCTGGCGCTGATACGACTCGCGATCAGATTCAGGTCGTTTCCGGCGCTGGCAGCAATATCGCGACCTGAGCTGATAACGCTCGACTGCTGGGAAACGTTGATCGACTCGACTTGCTTGCGCTTGCTGCGCGCCGAAAACTCACTTTCATTCGCTGCCGACGTTACGAGTAAATCGTTGCCCGCGCTCAAGCTGATGTCGCGTTTCGCATCCAGCCAACTGGCCACGATTGCCACGTCGCGATCGGCACTGATCGACAGATCCCGCCCGGACGTTACTTCGGCGCCGTGCTGCGTGATGCTCTGATTGAGGAAACTGCTACCGCGCGCATTCGTGCTCCGGTTCTGGACCGAAGTGATATTGACGTCGCGATCCGCATCAAGCGTCATGTCCTGACCGCTTTTGAGCACACCGCCGATGTTATTGATATCGAGGCCGGCCTTGATCGTCAGATCGTTGGCTGCTTCGATTCGCGCGGCGTTGTCCAAGTAGTCACGATGGAACACGTTGCCACCCCGGCTGACATCTACGCTGTTGACGTCGCGCTGGTTGATCACGCTGCCGTTGGTGGCTGTCAGGCTGACATTCTTGCCGGAAATGATGCCGCCGGACTTGTTGATGATGTCGTTGCCGGCCTTGAGCGTCAGGCGCTCGCCCGCTTCGATCAAGCCGCTGTTGGTGAGGTCATTGCCTGCTTCTGCCCAGAGGTTGTTCGAGGCGCGCAGCGTACCCGCGTTATCGAGGTTGCCGCCGGCGATCAGGGTCACGTCACCGCCCTGAATCAGTGCCCCATTTGGCGCCAGGCGGTTATTGGCCTGCGCCAGGTACAGCACCGGCACCAGCACTTTTTCGCCGTTCACTTCGTGCTCTTCGAGCCAGACGATGTCATGGGTCAGTGCTGCCACTTGCTGCGCGGTCAAGGTGACGCCCATCGACAGGTTGAGCTGGCCCTTGCTGGCGATGGCGTTGTTCATCAGGTACTTGAACATCGCTTCGTCGGAAGTCTGGCCGTCGATGAAGCGCTGACCAGTACGGGCGACCACGGCCTGCTGCACCAAGCGTTGTTCAAACAGGCCGTCGCCCAAGCGCTTGGCGCTAGTGTCGGGGTCGTAGCCGAGCTTCTGCAGCAGGTAATCCGAACTCTCGAATTTTTTCAGGTCGGTGAGTACCGGATTGGTTTCGATCAGGTATTTGTGTGGGTTGGAGCGCACGCTGGTGTCAGGCAGACCCTGTACACGTGGCACGTCAAAGGAAACATTGCCCCGATCAGGCGCTGAAACCCGGACAAGTCCGCCGCTCTCGGCGGCATTGACGCTGATCATTGCGGTCTTGTCGTTGAGATTCAGCGACTGACGATCAGCCAGTGCCAGTTCACGGTTTTTCACCGAGACCGGGGCGTTGTCGTCGATCTTGAACTCGGTCGCATGTCGGACCGGCATCCCGCCCGCATGAGTCGAGGGTGCGGCGCTGATAGAGCTGATCTTCCAGGCTTCGGCGGCCACCATCGCCGGTTCGCTACCGTCCTTTTTGCTCAGACGGAACAGGCCGTTGTCGCCGCTCGGCAAGGTGAAGCCCGGCAAGGCCAGTGGGTTGACCTGTTGTTGGGCCAAGTCTGGAGGCAACTGCGCGTTGATGCGAATGACGGTTGGCGTTACCTGGCCGGCCAGTTGGGTGGACCCCAGGCGCGATGCTCCCCCGACCGATGCGTTGCCGTTGCGGACAACACCGTTGTCGATTTTGTTGGTTGCGTTTATGTAAACGGTGCCACCGGCCTGGACGACCGCGTTTGCATTCGATGTCGGGGTACTTTCAGTGACGGTGTCTCTGGTGAATACCGCGTTCTTGAGAAAGTCCGGGGCCTCTGCACGAACGCCGGTGTCATAACTGGGCGCAGCGTAATGGAGCTTTCCAGAATCGTATTCGACAGCGATCGAGCCGAACGTGAGGTATCTGATAGCTTCGCGACCACCCTGACGCCCGCCAATCCGGGTCAGCGACTCAACGTCATTCATATCCCAGACGTGAATATTGGGAACCATTGTTCTTTTGCCGTTCAGCGCTCCGATGTAACCGGAGTCGTAATCCGGATCGTTGGCCGCGTTGTAATTCAAAACGTCCTGCCAGAAGCCCCAGCTTCGGGCTGCACGCGGCGCATCTAGCCAACGCGTAACGGTGTAATCCCCCGCCGTCGCCCCTTGGTTAGTAAAATTCTCAACGTTGAATGTAAGATTTCGACCAGCGCTGACAACCGACGCATTATTGATGAATTCGCGTCCGTTCCCCGTAAGGTCGCGCCCGGCCGTCAAGGTGCCTGATGCCGAATCCCTGACAATGGTTGAGTGGTATTTTTCAACCCAGACCAAGTGACTCGGCAGGCGACTTTCGAAATTGATGCCACTGAACGAGGTGCACGTCGTGCATCGAACACCAATGGTTCCCGAGACCAGCCCGCCACCGGCAGCAACTTCAAACACATCCTTGCGATTCTCGATGTGATCGGCCGACAGACTCAGATCACCCACACTTTCGATGGTCGCCGAAATGTTATTGATCGAAGAGCTCCAGCCGTTGCTGTCGTCGCGGGCAATACTGATATTGCCCATGCCATAGATATCGGCGTAACGGTTGGTAAGCGACCCCACACGCAGGTTCATGTCGCGGCCACTGAATATCAGCCCGTTCTCGTTGAGCAACGAATCACTGTTGATCCGCAGATTGCCGGCGCTGCCCAACGTCCCGTTGTTGACCAGCGACGCGGCATTAACGGTCAGGCTGTCGGCGGAAGTAAGCCGGCCCAGGTTGGACAGGGTGCCACGGCTGGTGACCGTGGCGGTCGATGCACCGGTGATGCTCGCCACGCTGCTCAAATCGATGCGCGAAGCCAGCAGCCCCAGATCGCCGACACTGCTCACTCGCCCATTGCCGCCGTAAGTCCCGCTCAACTGAATATCGAGCCCGCCATCACTGGCAATCAACCCCTCGTTCGTCCAGTTCCCGCCACGCCCCACCAACTGATTCGAGGCCAGCAACTGACCACTAGCCGTCTGCACGAAATTGCCGACATTCACCGTCAAGCGCCCCGCCTGGATCACGCTGCTGTTGGTCCAGCTGTCCGCGTTCAGGGTCAGGCCGCCACGGGTCACCAGTGAGCCGCCGGCGTTCATTACGTTGGCGGTGGAGATGCCGAATTCACCGAGGCCGACATGGGTCACTGTGCCGCCAGCGTTGAGCAAGCTCGGTGCGGCGAGGGTGAAATCGGTGTTGGCGGTTTCCACCAGGCCGTTGCGGTTGTCGAACTGGCTGCCGATCTGGAAATCGGTTTTGCCGCTGCTGCCGAGGGCGCGCAGTTTGCCGCTCTGGTTGTTGAGATTGGCGGCGCGAATCGCCAGAGTGCTGGCGCTTTCGATCAGGCCGCCGTTGTTGGCGAGATTGCCGCCAAGGCCAATGTCGATGAGGCTGCCGCTGACTTGGCCGGCCGCGTTGTTCATTGAGCCGGCGATGACGTTCACCTGGCCGCGGGCATAGATGCCGCCGCCGCTGTTGTCGAGGGCGTTGCCGCCGGCGTTGAGCAGGATGTCGCCGCTGTTGGCGGCGATGCGCCCGCCGTCGCTGTAGATGCCGCCCAATGCACGCAGGTCGAGGCGACTGCCTTCGATCTTGCCTGACTGGCCGTTGCGCAGGACACCGGTCAGACGGGTTTGCAGCAGACCTTTGAGGCTCGACAGCACGCCGCCTCGGCTGTCGAGGCTGTCGGCGGTGAGGTTCAGGTCGCCGTTCTGCGCAATGATCTTGCCGCCCTGGTTGTCGATTGCGCCGTTGCCCGTGTTGACGGTCAGCGCGGTCATGCTTTGCACCGCACCGTTAGCGTTGTTCAGTGCGGCTGCGGTGAGGGTGGCGTCGGCGGCACCGCTGGAAATCAGGCCATCGCCGTCGTTGCGCAGCAGGCCGCCGGCGGTGAGGTTCAGTTGGCCGCTGCCGGCGATGGTGCCGCGCTGGCTGTTGTTCAGATCGCCGCTGGTGAGCAGGCTCAGCAGGCTCTGGCTGATCATTTGGCCGCCACGGTTGTCGATGCTGGTCGAACGCGTCAGCACCAGCGGCCCAGTGCTGCCGAGCGCGCCGTTGACGTTGGTCAGCGCGCCGAGCAGGTCGAGTGTGACGCGATCATCGCCGACCAGACTGCCGGCGCTGTTATTCAACGCGCCGCCGGTGAAGGTCAGGGCTTTTTTCGCGCTCAGGTTACCCGAGGCGTTGTTCAGACTCGCCGCCCGGATATCGAGGGTGTCAGCGCTTTTGATCAAGCCGCCGGAAGCGTTGCTGACTTCACCGCCGAGCACAGTCAAGGTCTGCTTGCCGTCGCTGGTCAGCGTGCCGGCGCTGTTGTTGAGGCTGCCGGCCTTGATGTAAAGCTCGCCCTTGCTGCCGACGCCACCCTGGCTGTGGTTGATCAGCGCGCCGCTGAGGTCGATGCTGACATTACCGAGCTGGCTGGAGATCGCGCCCCCGAGGCTGTTATCGACGCTACCGCCGGACAGGGTCGCGCCGGTCCAGCCAGAGACCAGTCCGCCCTGATTTTTCAGCTCGGCCGCCGTGAGGGTCAGTTGCTGATTGCTGATCAGATTGCCGCCGCGATTGTCCAGACTGTTGGCGTTGAGGCTGAAGCTGTTGACGCTGGAAATTTCACCTTTCTGGTTGTTCAGGTCACGCAGGGTGGCGATGCTGAGCACGCCTTTACTGTTGATCACGCCGTCCTGGTTATTGAGGTCACGCAGGTGCCCAATGCTCAACGCGCCTTTGCTGCTGATCACCCCGCCCTGGTTGTTGAGGTCCTGCGCGGTGGCGCCGAGGTCGATGGCAAGGCCAGCGGCACCCACCAGCGTGCCCTCCTCGTTGTTCAGGCCGGTGCTGTTGAGGGTCAGTTGTTGCGCGGCGCGGATGCTGCCCTTGTTGTGGTTGTCGAGCAGGCCATCGACGGTCACCGAGATATCGCTGTCACTGAGCAATACGCCGCCATCGCTGTTGTCGAGACTGGCCGCGCGAACCTGCAACGCTGCTGCCGCGATCGTGCCCTTGATCGAGGTCAGGGCCTTGTCGAGGGTCAGGCTCAGTTTCTGATTGCTCAGCACTTGGCCGCCGCTGTTGTCCAGCGATTTGGCGATCAGTTCAAAGGCCTGCTCGCTGGAAATCTCGCCACCACGGTTGTTCACCTCAGCGAGATTCTTCAGCAGCAACTGCCCTGGCGCATTGATCACCCCACCCTGGTTGTTCAGCGCACCACCGTGCAGGTCGACGCTGACGCTGGCGTGGCTGCTGAACAGTTTGCCGCCCTGCTGATCGAGGCCCTGAATATCGGCAGTCAACGCATTGCCAGCGCCGAGGCTGCCAGCCGTGTTGGTCACTTTGCCGGCGCTGAACTCAAGCTGATCGGCGGCGTAAATGCTCGCCTGACTGTTATTGAGTTCGCCGGTAGTGATGTGCAGATTGCTTTTGCTGCTGATCACGCCTTTCTGCTGGTTGTCCAGCGCGCTACTGGTGAGCGTCAACGCTGCATCGGTCAACAACTGGCCGCCACGGTTGCTGACCGCACCGTGTGTGTCGACGCTGAGCGCTTTGGCGCTGGACAGCGTACCGCCATCGTTATTGAGGCTTTGCGCATCGATCGCCAGCGCACCTTCGCTGAACAGACTGCCCTGCGCGTTGTTCAGCTCGCCGGAAAGAGTGATGGCGAGGTCTTGTTGCGTGGTCAGGCGAGCGCTGTTTTCCAGACTTTTGCCGACCAGCGTCAGGCCGGTAGCGCCGGACAGCACGCCGTTGTTGCGGTTGATCACCTCGTTGACGGTCAACGCCAGATTGCCGCCCGCCAGCATGTAGCCGCTGTCGCTATTGTCGAGCCAGGCGCCGATCAGGCTCACGCCGGCCTTGCTCGACAGTTCACCGCTGCGGTTATCGACACGGTCGACGACCAGTTGCAGCGCTTGGGTCGAACCGACCAGGCCTTCCTGACGGTTATCCAGACGCGCCGCCGTGAGCGTCAGGCCCTCGTCGGCGATGACCACGCCAGCCTGGTTGTCGAACAGATCGGTGACGGTGAAATCGACCTCGCCACGCCCGCGAATCTCACCGCCGCTATTGTCGAGGCTGGCGCTGCGCGCTTGGAGGCCAGCGGAGGCGATCAGGCCTTTTACGTTGCTCAGCGCACGGTCGATGACCAGGGTGAGTTTTTCATTGCTGAGCAGCTTGCCACCGTCGTTGTTCAGGCTTTGTGCGTTGAGGTTCCAGGCTTTGGCAGCGGAGATTTCCCCGGCGCTGTTGTTCACATCCTTGAGGTTTTTCAACAGCAGTTGCCCCGGCGTATGAATGTTGCCGCGCTGGTTATCGAGCAGGCCATTGTTGAGGTCCAGGGTCAGGTCGCCATTGCTGAACAGCTCGCCGCCGTCCTGCTGCAGCGAGGTGACGGAAGCCTGCAGGGTTTTCTGGCTGCCGATGATGCCGCCGGAGTTATCCAGATGCGCGGTGATCAGCAACAGCGTGCCGTCTGTGGCGAGGCTGCCGCCCTGACGGTTTTTGAACTCACCGGTGGTCAGGGTCGAATCGGCCTTGGCACTGAGGATGCCGTTGTCACTGTTATCGAGACTGCCGCTGGTGAAGGTCAGGCCCTTTTGCGAGGCGATCAGCCCGCCCTGATTCTGTACCCCGGCGACGCTGGTCAGTGCCATCGCTTCCAGGCTCGACAGCTTGCCCAGGCGATTGTCGAGGCTGCCGAGATTCAGGGTCATCTGCCCTTCACTGCTGATCAGGCCTTGCTGGTTGTCGAGGGCATTGTCGAAGGTCAGGTCCAGTGTGTTCTGGCTGACGATCCGCCCGCCCATGTTGCTCACACCGATGCCGCTGAGCGTCGCCGCGCCTTTGCTGAAAATCAGGCCATTTGTGGCGTTGATGATCTGCGCGACTTTCAGGCCCAGCGTGGTGTCGGACAGCACCTTGCCGCCCTCGCTGTTGTCCAGGCGTGCGCCATTGATATGCAGGTCGAGTTGACTGGAAAGCGTACTGGCGCGGTTGTCGATCTGGTCGACATTGACGGTCAGGGTCTTGAGCGACCCGACCAAGCTGTCCTGGCGGCTGTTGAGAGTCTTGCCGGTGAGTTTCAGATTGCCTTCGGCAACCAGTTCGCCGGTTTGCTGAGTCAGGTTGTCGATGCTGGCGTCGATATCGCCCTTGCCGGAAATCCGTCCGGCATCGTTGGTGACATCCCGGGCTTTGATGCTCAACAGTCCGGTCGAGGTCAGCAAGCCGCCATTGTTGTTCAGCGTGCTGCCTTCGAAGGTCAGCGCTGCCTTGCTCTCGGCGCGGCCCTTGTCGCGGTTATCCAGATTATCGATCAGCAGCGTCGTCGCTTTGTCGGCGCGCAAAACACCCGCACGGTTGTCGGTGGTCGCGCTGCTGACGGTCAGGGTGTCGAGACCGGAAATCTTGCCGGCGCGGTTATCCAGGCGCGTGGCCTGCACGTCCATCGCACCGTTGGCCTGGATCAGGCCCTTGTTCTGGTTGTTCAACTGGTCGCTGATGCGCGTGGTCAGCGTGCCTTCGCTGGTCAGCTGGCCTTGCTGGCTGTTGTCCAGTTGTTGCGCTTTTACCGCCACGGCCTGTTTCGCGCCGATCCGTCCGGTGCGATTGTTGATGGCGCCGAGGGCGGTGATGTCGAGCAAACGGCCAGCGGAGATCAGGCCGGCGACGTTGTCCAGCGAGGTGACCGTGAGTACTACGTCGCTCTGGCTGCCAAGTTCACCGTTGCTGTTGATCAACTGACCGATGTTGCCGGTGAGTCTGCCATTGCTGGTGAGCGTGCCTTGATTGTTCAGCACTTGATTGGCAGTGAGGGTCAGGCTGTTGTTGCCCAGCACTTTGCCTGCGTTGCGGTTGTCCAGCGTGCCGGCAGTGATGCTCGCGGTCTGGCCACTGAGCAGACCATTCTGGTTGTTGAGGGTTTGCGCGGCGTTGACGGTCAGGTTGCGGCTGGCGCTGAGGCTCTTGCCACTGTTGCTCAGATTCTGTGCGCGAAGGCTCAAGTCACCGTTGCTGTTACGGCTGCCGTCAGCATTGACGCCGGCTTCGATGGCGCCGGCGTTGGTCAGTTGCCCACCGGCGCTGAGCACCACGCTGTCGCGGGCGGCCAAGGTCTGGCGGTTGGTCAGGTTGCCTTGGGTCTGTACGTTGAGCGACGTGCCGGCGTAAACCGGAGCTTGCGCGTCGAGGCTGGCTGCCTTGACGTTGACCGCGCCGGTAGCCGAGGTGTCGGCCAAGCTCAGTTGCCCGTTCGCATCCAGCTGAATATCGCCGCCGCTGGCGATCAGTTTGCCGTCGAGTTTCACCCCGACGCCGGCCTCGGTGCCGACCAGTTTGATCGCCCCGGCGTACATGCCGCCGAGCGCCGAGGAGTCGATGGCCAGTTGCGGTTTGGCGCTACCGTCGTCGGCGCGGGCGGTGGCATTGAGGGTGTCGGCGTTGACGTCGTTGCGACCGGCGACGATGGTCAGGTTCTGTGCCTGGATCTGCGCATTGATTTTGGCGCTGCGGGTGATGATTTCGAAGCGGTCGATATTGGTTGCGTTGATGCCCGCGCCTTCGATAGCCACGCTGCCTTGATCGACCTGAAAGCGATCCAGCCGACCGTTTTCCAGCACTGGTTTACCGGTAGTCAACGTCACCCGTGGTGCGTTGATGAAACCGCAGCCATTGCAGGTAATGCCATACGGGTTGGCGACAATCACTCGCGCAGACTGCCCGGCCACTTCGGTGTAACCGCGCAACTGACTCGGGTTGCCGCTGATGACTTCGTTGAGAATCGCCTGCGCCGAACCGCTGTTTTTCAGGTTCGGGTTACCGATGACGTGACCGCCCAGTTGCGTGTTCGAAGTTTGAGTCGCGCCGTTGTTGAGGATGACGCCCTGTGCGCCGACGTTGTAATCGTGGAACTGGTTGTGCGACAGGCCACTGGCGTTGGGCGTGGCGATGTTGACGATCGGCACGCCGTTGCCGGCACGGTCCAGCGTGGTATTCGGGTTGGCAACGACGATGCCATCGGCCTGCGCCCACAGCGGTTGCCAGAACATGACGTTGGCCAGCAGGAAGGCCAGTCCGCGCTTGGGCATGCCGAGGAACTGCTCGCGTTTGGCCGTAGCGGCAGAAGGCTGGCGAGCGAGGAATGCGTACTGGCGAACGTCCATGTAGAAGATCCTGCAACGGGCAATAATCGGTCTGATCAGGTGCCATGCTCCGCAGGAAAGCGGCGCGGATGAGCGCAAAGAGTCGCTGGCATCCCTGCAATAGCGCGCTAGTATCAAAATAGTGGCGCGATATTAGATGGCCACTATTTTGACGTCAATTAATGGATGCGTTGAAAAATCGATTTCGATGAGCGGTTGTGCCGGAATCCCCGTTGCACCGTTCACCGCCCGCCTGCGCGATAAGCCCCACCGGCGCAATAATCTGTAAACTCTCCCCTCTTTCGCCGCCCTCATTTCATCTGCGGCCATCACCTCTTTTCTGTAGCGGAGTCCACCTTGCGTCTGTTCCACACCTCCGACTGGCACCTTGGGCAAAACCTGCACGGCCAGGAGCGCGATTTCGAGCACGCGTGTTTTCTCGAATGGCTGCTGCGCCAGTTGCACTTGGCGCAGCCGGATGTGCTGCTGATCGCCGGGGACATCTTCGATACGGTCAATCCGCCGGTCAAAGCTCAGGAACGCCTCTACGATTTCATCGTCAGCGCTCACGAACAGCAGCCGTTGCTGACCATTGTGATGATCGCCGGCAACCATGATTCCGGTTCGCGGATCGAGCTGCCGGCGCCGTTGATGCGGCGTTTGCGCACCCATGCGTTGGGTCGGGTGCTGTGGCTGGATGACGGGCAGCTCGACGCCGAACGTTTGTTGCTGCCGCTGCCGAATGCCCAAGGAGAAATCGCCGCGTGGTGTCTGGCGCTGCCGTTCTTGCGCCCGGCGGAAGTCACTGGCGCGCATCTGGGTGACAACTATCTGCGCGGCATCGGTCAGGTGCATGAATGGCTGATCGCGGCGGCGAATGCCAAGCGCCAGCCCGGGCAGGCGTTGATCGCTATCAGCCACGCGCACATGGCCGGGGGCTCGGTGTCGGAGGATTCCGAGCGCAGCCTGATCATCGGCAATGCTGAAGCGCTACCCGCCAGCCTGTTCGGCGAAAGCATCAGCTATGTCGCCCTCGGCCATTTGCACAAGCCGCAGAAGGTCAACGGCGAGGAGCGCATTCGCTACAGCGGCTCGCCGATTCCGCTGTCGTTCTCCGAAATCGGTTATCAGCATCAGATTCTCGATGTGGTCCTCGACGGTGAAACTCTGGTCAGCGTAGAGCCGAAACTGATCCCGCGCTCGGTCAATCTGCAGCGCATCGGCCCGGCGCCGCTGGCCGAGATTCTGCTGCAACTGGCTGACCTGCCGAACATCGATCTGCTCGCCGAAACCCAACGCCAACCATGGCTGGAAGTGCGCGTGCGCCTCGATGAGCCGCAGCCGGATCTGCGCCATCAAGTGGAAACCGCGCTGCAAGGCAAAGCCGTGCGTCTGGTGCGCATCGCCGCTGAATACGCCGGTAATCGTGGCGCCGATGGCAGCGATGACGGCAGCACGCTGATCGAGCTCGACCAGCTCACCCCGCAGGAACTGTTCAGCCGCGCCTGGCTCGACAACTACGGCAGCGAGGTCGACGAGCAGACGCTCAAGGACTTCGCCGAACTGCTGCAGGACGTGCAACTGGAGGGCGAGCAGCCATGAAAATTCTCGCCATTCGTTTGAAAAACCTAGCCTCGCTGGCCGGGCCGTTCGAGATTGATTTCACCGCTGAACCGCTGGCCAGCGCCGGTCTGTTCGCAATCACCGGCCCGACCGGCGCCGGCAAAAGCACGTTGCTCGATGCCTTGTGTCTGGCGCTGTTTGGCGCTGTGCCGCGCCTGAACAACACCGGCCGCGATGCGAAAGTCCCCGATGCTGACGGAGAGATCGCCACTGGCGACCCGCGCACCTTGCTGCGTCGCGGTACCGGCGAAGGCTACGCCGAAGTGGATTTTGTCGGCGTTGATGGCCGCCGCTATCGCGCGCGCTGGGAAGCCAATCGTGCTCGCGAGAAGGCTGGTGGCAAACTCCAGGCCAGTCGGCAGAGCCTGCGCGACATCGATCAGGATCAACTGCTCGCCAGCCAGAAAGGCGAATACAAAACCCAGCTCGAAGCCGCGCTGGGCTTGAACTTTGAACAGTTCACTCGCGCTGTGCTGCTGGCGCAGAGTGAGTTCAGTGCGTTCCTCAAGGCTGACGACAACGACCGCAGTGAACTGCTGGAAAAACTCACCGACACCGCGCTGTACACCCGCCTCGGCCGCCGCGCCTTCGACAAGACCAAAGAAGCCCGTGAAGCGCACAAGCAGTTGCAGGATCAGGCCACCGGTGTGACGCCTTTGGCGCCGGAAGCGCGCACCGAACTCGACGAGCGTTTCAACACCGCGCAGCAACAGATGAAGGCGCAACAGGCGCAGCTCAAACAACTTGAGCAACAACACGGTTGGCTGAAGGATTTGCGTCTGTTGCAGGAAGCGCAGCAAGCGGCCAGCGAACAACTGCAAACCGCGCAACAGCAATGGCAGGCACTGGCCGGCGAGAGGGTAAAACTGACGCGTCTGGAACAGCTTGGCCCGCAGCGTCATCAGTTCGCGCGCAAGGCCGAGCTCGATGCGCTGCTGACGCCACTGGCGACGCAGATTGCCGCGCACACCCAACAACACGCGGCGCTGGGCGAACGCCAGACGGAGCTGGAACAGAACCTCGACGCAGCGAAAGTCGCCCTGAGCGCAGCGCAACAACGCCAGAGCGAAAATGCGCCGTTGCTGCGTCAGGCATTCGAAGAGCAAAGCACCCTCGCCCGCCTGATCAAGGACACCGCCAGCAGTGCCGAAGCCCGGCAAGCGGCCGAGCAAGCGTTCAAGGATGGCCAGAGCGCGATTCAGGCTTTGCAGGAAAAGCAGACTGAAGTCGCCGCGCGTTTGCAACGCATCGCCGCGGAGCTTGAGCAGAGTGCCCATCTGGCGCCGTTGAGCGATGCCTGGAGCGCCTATCGCGACCGTCTGCAACAGCTGATGCTGATCGGCAACCGCATGAACAGGGGCCAGAGCGAACTGGCTTCCCTCGAACAGAACGCCGCGCGCAGTGCTGAGCAACTGGCCTCGCACAAACAGCAACTGGAAGTGCTGTTCAAAGAAGCTGGCGCAGAGCCGGACGCAGTCGCCGAACAGATCGGCCTGCTCGGCACCTTGCTGCAGGACAACCGCAAACAGCTGCGCGCAATCGAAGACCTGTCGCGCCTGTGGGCGTCTCAGCAGGATCTCGACAAGCGCAGCGCCGAGTTGCAACAACGCCAGCTCGACGCGCAGCAGCAACGCGAACGCTTGACCCAGGACGGTGTGAACACCAAGGCCGAACTGACCGTCGCCGAGCAGACCCTCAACGTCACTCGCGAGCTGCTTGAACGTCAGCGGCTGGCGCGCAGTGCCAGTGTCGAAGAGTTGCGCGCGCAGTTGCAGGACGATCAGCCCTGCCCGGTCTGCGGCAGCAACGAGCATCCCTATCACCAGCCCGAAGCACTGCTGCAAAGCCTTGGCCGTCACGATGAAAGCGAACAGGCCAACGCCCAGCAAGTGGTCGATCAGCTCAAGGAAAAACTGATCGAGCTGCGCGGCGAAGTCGGTGGCGTGATCGCGCAACAGAAAGAATTGCTCCAGCAACAAGAACAACTCGCGGCGCAGCAACAAGCCTTGGCCCCGAGCCTCGACGCGCATCCGCTGGCCGCGCAACTGTTCAATCAGGACGCCGACAAACGCGACGCCTGGCTCAGCCGCCAGACTGAGCAGTTGAACCAGAGCATCACTCAGGACGAACAACGCCAAAGTGCGCTGCTCACCTTGCAACAGGACGCGGCGCGCTTGTCGCAGCAATTGCGTCAGGCCGAGGTGGCGCATCAGCAGGCGGCGCAACAGCTGAGCCATCAGCAGCATGAACTCAACAGTGATCGTCAGCGCCTTGAAGAAGAACTCAGCACGTTCGGCCCGCTGCTGCCCGCCGACACCCTTGAGGCCTTGCGCCTGGAGCCGGCGGCAACGTTCATGCAGCTGGACCGGCAGATCGCCGAGCGTTTGACCCAGCTCGAACAGCAAAAGGAAGAGCTGAGCGAACAGCAGCAACGCCAGCAGACGTTGGAGAAAGAACAGGATCGTCAACAGCTGCGCACTCAGCAACTGCACAGCGCCGAGCAACAATTCATGGCGCTGACCGAGCAACAGCAAGGCTGTCAGGAAAAGCTCGCGCAGTTACTTGGCGAGCACGACAGCGCCGAGCACTGGCAGCAGCAGCTGGAACACGCGGTGGAACAGACGCGCGTCGCCGAAACCAGCACCGCTGAGGAGCTGCAAAGCGTGCGCACGCAACTGGTGCAGATCGCCGCTGAGCTCAAGGCCCAACAGGAACGCCTGCAAGCACTGCAAGCTGAAGACCTGGCACTCGCCGGCAAGATCGCTAATTGGCGCGCTAGCCATCCGGAACTGGATGACGGCGGCCTTGAAGACTTGCTGCGCTTCGACGACGCGCAAGTCGCCGAACTGCGCCAGACCCTTCAGCACAACGAAAAAGCCATCGAACAGGCGCAGGTCCTGTTGCAGGAGCGCGATCAGCGTCTGCTCGATCACCAGACCCGGCAGGACGGCAATCTTGACGCCGAACAGCTGGACAGCGCCCTCGCCGAGCTGCAGAACCAGTTCGCCGTCAGCGAACAGCAGTGCGCCGTCAGCGAACAGCAGTGCGCCGAACTGCGCGCCGAACAGGTTGAAGACCAGCGCCGGCAGAACGCCAATCAGGCGCTGGCCCAGCAGATCGCCGACGCCTATGCCGAGTACCAACGCTGGGCGCGGCTCAGTGCCTTGATCGGCTCGGCCACCGGCGACACCTTCCGCAAGATCGCCCAGGCCTACAACCTCGACCTGCTGGTGCATCACGCCAACGCGCAGCTGCGCCAACTGGTCAAACGCTATCGCCTCAAACGCGGCGGCAGCATGCTCGGCCTGCTGGTGATGGACACGGAAATGGGCGACGAACTGCGCTCGGTGCATTCGCTTTCCGGCGGCGAGACGTTCCTCGTATCACTCGCCCTTGCGCTGGGTCTGGCTTCGATGGCGTCGAGCACGCTGAAAATCGAATCGCTGTTTATCGATGAAGGCTTTGGCAGCCTTGATCCTGAATCCTTGCAGTTGGCGATGGACGCGCTCGATGGCTTGCAGGCGCAGGGACGCAAGGTCGCGGTGATTTCCCATGTGCAGGAAATGCACGAGCGGATTCCTGTGCAGATTCAGGTGCGGCGCCAGGGCAATGGTTTGAGCACGCTGGAGGTGAAATGAACACGCTGTATTCCTTCCGCCGCTGCCCTTACGCGATGCGTGCGCGAATGGCCCTGCGTTATACGGGCGTGCCGGTGGAGATTGTCGAAGTCAGTCTCAAGGACAAACCGGCGCAGATGCTCGCGCTCTCGCCCAAGGGCACCGTGCCGGTGCTGAATGCCGATGGCGTGGTGATCGATGAGAGTCTGCAGATCATGCGCTGGGCGTTGGCGCAGAATGATCCGGATGATTGGTTGCTGGCCGGCGACTCCTTCGCAGCGCTGTGGATGGAAAAACTGATTGAAGGTAATGATCAGATTTTCAAATCGGCTTTGAATCGCTACAAGTACGCCGAGCGCTACCCTGAGCAGCCGATGGAAGCTTATCGGGCTGAAGGTGCGTTGTTTCTGCAGAAACTGGATGAGCTGCTCGAAGGCCGCGATTATTTGCTCGCCGATCACCCAAGCCTCGCCGACATCGCCCTGCTGCCCTTCGTCCGACAGTTCGCTCACGTTGATCGCGAGTGGTTTGCGCAGACGCCGTATGTTCGCTTGCAGGCCTGGTTGCAGCGCTTGCTCGAATCCGAGCTGTTCATCTCGATCATGAAGAAGTAACCCTCTCTCCCTCTTGATCGTTCCCACGCTCCGCGTGGGAATGCAGCCGGGGACGCTCTGCGTCCCATTGGAACGCGGAGCGTCCCTTGAGGCATTCCCACGCAGAGCGTGGGAACGATCTTCGTCAGGCCAGGGCGTTGCACATGCCCAGCGCCATGCAATCCACTTCAAACGGCCCGAGAAAATCCACCGCGACCTTGACCGGTGGATTGCCGGCCATCAGCCCCAGCGTGTTGGCGCGTTCAATGTTGTGCGCGATGTTGTGGTTGGCCTCTATGGCCCGGGCCAAACCTCCCACCGAGCCCTGGCCAAACCCCAGGAGTGAGGCGCCGTTGGTCATCAGCGCGAGGCTGGCGATGACCCAGAGTCTGTAGCCTTTCATGCGCCGCCGACTCCTGCGAGTTCGGCCCTGTCGACCATGGCGCTTTGCGAGCGCAGTTCGAACTGGATGCCGGGGTGGGCGACGTCGATCGGGGCGTCGAAGCTGTGTTCCATCTGTGCGCCGATGCTGACGAACAGCACCACGGCCAGGTACAGACCAATGGCCAGGTAGGCGCCGCGTTTGGCGGAAGTGAGGATTGCGCTGGCCATGGTGTTCTCCGTGGGCAAAGGTTTCGATGGCCACAGAATCAATCAAAAAAGCCGAAGCAACCACTCAGGGTTTGCAATGGTGAATATCAGCTTCGTTGATTATTTAGAGGCTCTATTTGCCGGCGAGAGAAAACCTATGAGTGCAGAACGCGCGCGCGTGTAGAAGCTGCCGAAGGCTGCGTTCTTCTGATTGATCGTTCCCACGCTCCGCGTGGGAATGCCTCAAGGGACGCTCCGCGTTCCAATGGGACGCGGAGCGTCCCGGGCTGCGTTCCCACGCAGAGCGTGGGAACGATCAGGTTACGCGCGCGCGTAGAAGCTGCCGAAGGCTGCGATCTTTTGACGATGAAGATCAAGAGATCGCAGCCTTCGGCAGCTCCTACAGGAGAACGGTGCGCTCAGGCTTGGGTTTTGTGATCCAGCGCGGCGTAGAAGTTGGCGCTTTGTTGCAGGTATTTCTGGGTGTAGCTCTGGGTGTGGGATTTTTTGCTGGCGATTTCGACGTTGGCACCGGCTGGCAATACCACGGTGGCAGAAATGGCGGAAGCGGCGATGACGGAGAAGAGATTGAAGTTCATGGCGGTAACCCTCGTGTTCGTTTGCTTGGTTTGCCCGGCGGGCTGTGAAACAAACGTAACGCTCGAGGGTTGCCTCCTTGAAATCTTTTGTAGCATTAGCCGTTATCAGTGTAATTAATACATCGACGCAGGCCCCGTAGACCGGGGCCTGTGGCTTATTGTCGCACCAGGAATTTCAGATCGCTTGGCGCGTCCATCGGCAGTTTTTGCACGGTTTTGCCCAGCAGACCGGTCTTGGCATCGCGTTCGACGACGACAATCTGGTTGCTCTTCTGGTTGGCAATCAAGACGAATTTACCGCTCGGATCAAGGGCAAACTCGCGCGGGTGATCACCTTCGACCGAGCGCTTTTGCAGCTCTTTGAGCTGACCGGTCGCAGGATCAATGCCGAACACTACGAGCTGATTGGCCGTGCCGCGATTGCTCACGTAGAGAAACTTGCCGTCAGCCGAGGCATGCAGCGCCGCGCCGGCCTTGTCCGAGGTTGGCTGGCCCGCCGCGAGATCGACCAGCTGCGTCTGGGTCAGCACGCCGTCGTTGTAGTCGAACACCGCAACCTGCGCGCTCATCTCCATGGTCAGCCAGGCGTGTTTGCCATCAGCGCTGAACAGCAGATGACGCGGGCCGCTGCCGGCCGGCAAGGCTACCGAGGCGGTTTTCGCCGGGGTTAGCGGCAGGTGCGGGTTGGCCTTCGGGTCGTACTGATAGATGAAAACCTTGTCCGCGCCCAAATCATTGGAGAACACATAGCGCCCGTCCGGCGACGACACGGTCGAGTGCACGTGATTGGAAGCCTGACGCTCAGGGTTGACCCGACTGGCCGGGTGGCCGCTCATCTGCACCACCGGTTTCAGCTGGCCGTCGGCATCGACCGGCAATACCGCCAGGGTGCCGCCCGGATCTTCCATCACCGAGTAGTTGCTGACGAACAGGTGTCTGGCATCAGCGCTGAGGCTGGAATGGGTCGGCTCGTTACCGAGGCTCTGCACTTGATTGATCAGGCTCAGCGCATGGGTTTTCGGGTCGATGGCGAAGCTGCTGACGCGGCCGACCGGATCGGTCTGGCCCGGGCCGTTTTCGTTGACCACGAACAAGCGCTTCTGGTCTTTCGAGAGGGTCAGCCAGGACGGGTTTTCGGTCTTGACCACTTGCAGCGGCTTGGCGTCGATCTGGCCGGTGGCGCTGTCGAACTGCATGCGGTAGATGCCTTGGCTGGAACCGGCGGTGTAGGAGCCGACCAGCAACTGCAAGGTGTCGGCAGAGGCGCTGGAAAGCCCCATCGCGCCGACGCTGCCGGCCATCAGCAAAGGCCAGAAGTTACGCATTTTCATTATTGTCATCCTCATCGTCGCTGCTGCTGACTACGTCGCCGAGGCACACCAGACGATGCTCGCCCGTGGTCTTGGTGTCGCTGGCGTAACCGACGATCAGCCAGCTCTGCAGCGTCTCATCGAACGTCGCTTGCGCGACCTGCGCCGGGGTGAATTGCCAGTGCTTGGCTTCGCGGCCATCGATGCATTCGATGTGCAGGTTATCGTCCTCGTCGAGGGCGAATTCGAAGGCGTGCAGGCCATCGATTTCGACCATACCGCAGTGTTCGAGGGCGTTGAGAAGGGTTTGGGCAGTCATGGCAAACAGTCTTTCTAGGGGGGAAAGGGCCAATGATAGCCCAATGTGATCCAGAGGCCCCTGCTGGAACCTCTGTGGGAGCGAGCCTGCTCGCGAAGGCGGTGTGCCAGCTGATCGTTCCCACGCTCTGCGTGGGAACGATCAATCAAAGACACAGGAAATTACGGTGCTGGCTAGATCGCCTCACGCGATGGCTTGCCATCCACCAAACGCTGAATCCGCAGCGGGTTGGCGTTTTTCAGTGGTTCGGGCAGCAAGCTGTCCGGGTAGTTTTGGAAGCACACCGGGCGCAGGAAGCGATCGATCGCCAGCGTGCCCACTGACGTGCCGCGCGCATCGGACGTCGCCGGGTACGGCCCGCCGTGCACCATCGAATCGCACACTTCGACACCGGTCGGATAACCGTTGAGCAGGATGCGCCCGACCTTCTGTTCCAGCAGCGGCGTCAGTTCGGCGAATTGCTCGAAATCAGACGGCTCGCCGATGATCGTCGCGGTCAACTGACCGTGCAGGCCGTGCAGCGCCGCGCTCAGTTGTGCCTGATCGGCCACTTCGACGATTACTGTGGTGGGGCCGAACACTTCTTCCTGCAGCACTTCGTCACCGTTGATCAACAGGCTGACATCGGCCTTGAACAACTGCGGCTGCGCCTGATTGCCCTGCTGCGGATTACCGGCCAGATGCTCGATGCCGCTGTGCGCCAGAAGCTTTTCCAGGCCTTTGCCATAGCTGCCGAGGGTGCCGGCGTTGAGCATGGTTTGCGCCGGTTGATCACCGATTGCAGCGGCGACTTGCTGTACAAACGCGCTGAACTGCGGCGAGCGAATACCGATGACCAGACCCGGGTTGGTGCAGAACTGACCGCAACCCTGAACCACCGAAGCGGTGAGGTCGCGCGCGACGGTTTCCGAACGTGTGGCCAGTGCCTGCGGCAGCACGATGACCGGGTTGATGCTCGACATCTCGGCGAACACCGGAATCGGTTGCGGACGTGCGGCAGCCATGTCGCACAAGGCGCGACCGCCCTTCAGCGAACCGGTGAAACCAACGGCCTGAATCGCCGGATGCTTGACCAGCCATTCGCCGACGCCGCCACCGTAGATCATGTTGAACACGCCAGCGGGCATACCGGTTTTTTCTGCTGCACGAATGATCGCGTCGGCGACCAGTTCAGCGGTGGCCATGTGGCCGCTGTGGGCCTTGAACACAACCGGGCAACCGGCGGCCAGTGCTGCTGCGGTATCGCCACCGGCAGTGGAGAACGCCAGCGGAAAGTTGCTCGCACCAAACACCGCAACCGGGCCGAGGCCGATGCGGTACTGACGCAGATCCGGACGTGGCAGCGGCTGGCGATCCGGCAATGCCTGATCGATGCGTGCGCCGTAGAAATCACCGCGACGCAGAACTTTGGCGAACAGACGCATCTGCCCGCTGGTGCGACCACGCTCGCCCTGAATGCGCCCGGCTGGCAGTGCGGTTTCGCGGCAGACCACGGCGACGAAATCGTCGCCAAGCGCATCCAGCTCATCCGCGACCGCATCGAGGAACTGCGCGCGACGTTCGGCGCTAAGGCTGCGATAGGTCGGGTAAGCCGCAGCGGCGGCCTTGGCAGCGGCGTCGACTTCTTCGGCCGTGGCCTGAATGAAATCATGCGGCAGGGCTTCGCCAGTGCTGGCGTCGACCGAGTGCAGTTTGACGCTGCCGGCGGCGCTGCGCTGACCGCCGATGTAGTTGTGACCGAGAATCTGAGTCATGGGATCTCCTTAAAGGGTGCCGATGCTGTCCGGTTCAAAAGCCGCCTGAACCGGTGCGATACCGTTGATTAGCGCAGCGCCGAAATCGGCCTGGCTGATCTCGAACGTGTCGCCCGGCTGGGTGCGGATGCCGTCGGCAAACGACAGGGTCGCAGTGCCGAAAAAGTGAATATGCACGTCGCCCGGACGCAGGAACTGACTGTATTTGAAGTGGTGGTACTCGAGGTTCGCCAGGCTGTGGCACATGTTGGCCTCGCCGCTGAGGAACTCGTTCTGCCAGAGCACTTCGCCGTCACGCAGGATTCGGCTGGTGCCGGCAAGGTGTTGAGGCAATTCACCGGTACGAAGTTCCGGGCCATAACTGCAACTGCGCAATTTCGAGTGCGCCAGGTACAGGTAATTCTTGCGTTCCATGACGTGGTCGGAGAACTCGTTTCCGACGGCGAAACCGAGGCGATACGGCTTGCCATCGTTACCGATGACATACAGGCCGGCCATCTCCGGCTCTTCGCCGGCGTCTTCGGCGAACGGCGGCAGCGGGAACGGCTGCCCCGGACGCACGATAATGCTGCCGTCGCCCTTGTAGAACCACTCTGGTTGCACACCGGCCTGCCCCGCCGCCGGTTTGCCACCCTCCACGCCCCATTTGAAAATGCGCATGGTGTCGGTCATCGCCGCTTCATCGCCGGCCTGCTGGTGCATCTTGTCCCGGGCCGAAGCACTGCCCAGATGGGTCAGACCAGTACCGCTGACCAGCATGTGTGCCGGGTCCGGGTGATCCAGTGGCGGCAGGATGCGCAGGTCTTTGAGCAACTGCGCGTAGTCGTGGCTGGCACCGAGGCCGAGGCTTTGCACTTGCTGCTCAAGGGAGCTGCCGGCCTCGATTGCAGCCAGGGCCAGATCACGGACACTGCGGGCGTCCTCGACTTCGCGGACCTGACCGTTGTCGACCACGCCGACACGGCGCTCGCCGTTGGGTAATTCGAATTGAACCAGATGCATGATTTTCTCCTATTCCCTCAAAACACCGCCGATCCACTGTGGGAGCGAGCTTGCTCGCGAAAGCGGTGTATCAGTCACCTCAAATGTTGAATGTGCCGACCTCTTCGCGAGCAGGCTCGCTCCCACAGGGGCCAGTGTTGGTCAGTCAGGTGCGGGTCGCGCCACGGGCGCTGGCGGCAAACTGGTCGACGGGCAGAACGTGCTTGCGCTCCAGCACGCGATAAACGATGCCGGTCAGAATTAGCCCGAACACCATCACGCCCGAGAGGAAGTAGAGTCCGGACGCCAGATTGCCGGTGTATTCCTTCAAAGCGCCGATCACGAACGGCCCGATATAACCGCCGAGGTTGCCGACCGAGTTGATCAAGGCAATCCCCGCCGCCGCACTCGCGCCGGCAAAGAACCGCCCCGGCAATGTCCAGAACACCGCGGTGCACGAGAACAACGCGAACGCCACCAGACACAGCGCCGCCAGTTGCGCTACCGGCAGCGACAGCCAGGCACTGAGGAACAGGCCCAGCGCACCGAGCACATAGAGCACCGCCAAGTGGCCGTAGCGATCATTCAAACGGTCGGAGCTGCGCGGAATGATCAGCAGGCCGATGATCCCGAAAATGTATGGCACCGACGAGACGAACCCGGTGACCAGATCGCTGCCGCCGAACTGTTTGATCAGCGTCGGCAGCCACAGGCCGAGGCCATAAATGCTCAGGGTCACCGGCAGATAGAACAGCGCCAGCAGCAACACGCGTTTGTCTTTCAGCGCATGCAGCGGATTGCCGTGACGGGTCTGGCCGTACTCCTGCAAATCCTTTTTCAGTTCGCCGGTCAGCCAGTCTTTTTCCGCCTGATCCATCCACTTCACTTGCTGCGGGCCGTCCGGCAGCCAGCGCAGGACCGGCCAGGTCAGCAGGATCGCCGGGGTGCCGATGACGATGAACAGCCACTGCCAGCCGTGCAGGCCGAGGATGCCGTCCATGCCCAGCAAACCACCGGACACGGGACCGGTGATCATCATCGCGATCGGTTGCGAGAGGATGAAAAGGCCAAGGATCTTGCCGCGATGGCGCACCGGGAACCATTGGGTGATGTAGTACAGCACGCCGGGGAAGAAGCCCGCCTCGGCCGCGCCGAGCAGAAAGCGCATCACATAGAAGCTGTGCGGCCCTTGCACGAAGGCCATGCCGATGGTGATCGCGCCCCAGGTGATCATGATCCGCGCGAACCAGCGCCGCGCGCCGAAGCGTTCGAGCATCAGGTTGCTGGGAATCTCTAAAAGAAAGTAACCAATGAAAAACAACCCGGCACCGAGGCCGTAGGCGGCATCGCCGATGCCGATGTCGGCGCCCATGTGCAGCTTGGCGAAGCCGACGGCGGAGCGATCCACATAGGCGATCAGGTACAGCAGGATCAGGAAGGGAATCAGTTTCAGTGTGATGCGCCGGACAAGCCGCAATTCCTGGCTCATGAGATCGGTCTCCGATTGTTGTTTTTATAGAACCTCGGGGGACGCCTCTCGCCAAAACAGCCAGGGCCATCCCTCCGTCGAAAACGACTATATAGTAATACTAATTACCCAACAACTCTTCCAAAGCGCGGATTTTGAGCTTAGATTAAGCGTCAGCTCGCAAACAATAGTCTTACAATAAGAGAATCGATCATGTCTGATAAGAAACCCACCCTGCGCTCCGCCCAATGGTTTGGCACGGCCGACAAGAACGGCTTCATGTACCGCAGCTGGATGAAGAATCAGGGCATCGCCGACCATCAGTTCCACGGCAAGCCGATCATCGGCATCTGCAACACCTGGTCGGAACTGACTCCGTGCAACGCGCACTTCCGCCAGATCGCGGAGCACGTCAAACGCGGGGTGATCGAGGCCGGTGGTTTTCCGGTGGAGTTTCCGGTGTTCTCCAATGGCGAATCGAACCTGCGCCCGACTGCCATGCTCACCCGCAACCTGGCGAGCATGGACGTTGAAGAAGCGATTCGCGGCAACCCGATCGACGGCGTCGTGCTGCTCACCGGTTGCGACAAAACCACTCCAGCACTGCTGATGGGCGCGGCCAGTTGCGACGTGCCGGCCATCGTCGTCACCGGCGGGCCGATGCTCAACGGCAAGCACAAAGGCAAGGATATCGGCTCTGGGACCGTGGTCTGGCAGCTCAGCGAACAGGTCAAGGCCGGCACCATCACCATCGATGACTTCCTCGCGGCCGAGGGCGGCATGTCGCGTTCGGCGGGCACCTGCAACACCATGGGCACCGCGTCGACCATGGCGTGCATGGCTGAAGCGCTGGGCACTTCGCTGCCGCACAACGCCGCGATTCCGGCCGTAGATGCGCGCCGTTATGTGCTGGCGCACATGTCCGGCATGCGTGCGGTGGAGATGGTGCGTGAAGACCTGAAGCTGTCGAAGATCCTCACCAAGGAAGCCTTCGAAAACGCTATTCGTGTCAACGCTGCCATCGGCGGTTCGACCAACGCCGTGATCCACTTGAAAGCCATCGCCGGGCGCATCGGCGTCGAGCTGGATCTGGACGACTGGACCCGCATCGGTCGCGGCATGCCGACCATCGTCGACCTGCAACCGTCCGGGCGTTTCCTGATGGAAGAGTTCTACTACGCCGGTGGCTTGCCAGCGGTACTGCGTCGCCTCGGTGAAGCCAATCTGATCCCCAACCCGAATGCACTGACGGTCAACGGCAAGTCCATCGGCGAAAACACCAAGGACGCGCCGATCTACGGCGAAGACCAAGTGATCCGCACCCTCGACAATCCGATTCGCGCCGACGGTGGCATCTGCGTGTTGCGTGGCAATCTGGCGCCGTTGGGCGCGGTGCTCAAGCCGTCCGCCGCCACTGCTGAACTGATGCAGCATCGCGGGCGTGCGGTGGTGTTCGAGAACTTCGACATGTACAAGGCCCGGATCAACGATCCGGAGCTGGACGTCGATAAGGATTCGATTCTGGTGATGAAAAACTGCGGGCCGAAGGGTTATCCAGGCATGGCCGAAGTCGGCAACATGGGTTTGCCAGCCAAGCTGTTGGCAGAAGGCGTGACCGACATGGTGCGTATTTCCGATGCACGCATGAGCGGCACCGCGTACGGCACGGTGGTTTTGCACGTCGCCCCGGAAGCCGCAGCCGGCGGGCCTTTGGCGGCAGTAAAGGAAGGCGACTGGATCGAGCTCGATTGCGCCAGCGGCCGTTTGCATCTGGACATTCCGGATGCTGAACTGGCCGCGCGAATGGCCGATCTGCAAGCACCGCAACAGTTGCTGGTGGGCGGTTATCGTCAGCTGTACATCGACCACGTGCTGCAGGCGGATCAGGGTTGCGACTTTGACTTCCTGGTTGGCTGCCGTGGTGCCGAGGTTCCGCGCCACTCTCATTGACACCCCACTGATCGTTCCCACGCTCCGCGTGGGAATGCAGCCCGGGACGCTCCGCGTCCCTTTCAGAGCTGGAACGCGGAGCGTCCCTTGAGGCATTCCCACGCAGAGCGTGGGAACGATCATTGCCTACCTCAAGATTGTGCCGTGCCTGCTATGATGCGCGGCATCTCCATCGCTCAGGATCGCGCCACTCCCCATGGATTACCGCAAACCTTCCGACCGTAAAAGCATGCACTCGCGCATCGTCCAGGAACTGGGCATGCAGATCGTCTCCGGACGCTTTTTGCCCGACGACAAACTGCCCGCCGAAGCCCTGCTGTGCGAGGAGTACGCGGTCAGTCGGCCGGTGTTGCGCGAAGCCACGCGGGTGCTGGTGGCCAAGGGTCTGGTGTATTCCAAACCGCGCGTCGGCACCGTGGTCAAGGCCCGCCGTGAGTGGCACATGCTCGACCCGGACGTGCTGCACTGGCTGATGCAGAGCAGCCCGCAGAATGAATTCTTCAACGTGCTCACCAGCGTGCGCAGCATCATCGAACCGGCCGCCGCCGCCCTCGCCGCTCAGCATGCGACCGATGCCGACATCGCTGCGATCAACGAAGCCTACCAACGCATGGAAGCCGCGCCGACCCCGGAAGCGCTTTTGCAACCGGACCTGGACTTCCACAGCCGCATCGCCGATGCGACGCACAACGACCTGCTGGCGAACCTGTGCAACATGTTGGCGGTAGCAATTGCCGAGGCGTTGAAGCATTCCAATCAACGGCCGAATCTGCATGAACTGGCGCTGCCGCGCCACAAGGCGATCCTGACCGCCATCGAGAACCGCGATGCCCTGGGCGCCCGGCATGCGACGCTGGTGCAGCTGGATGATGCGCGTAGTGCGTTGAGTGTTGTGCTTGGCGCAGAGCTTTCTTAGGGCTTGAGATCGCTTGCCCTCACCCTAGCCCTCTCCCAGAGGTAGAGGGGACCGATTGGGGGATATTTGAGATTTACGCCGACTTGAACGTTCTGCTGTGAATCCATAACCGACTCGGTATTTCAGGTCGATATATCTAGCCGCACCCCTCGGTCAGTCCCCTCTCCCTCCGGGAGAGGGCTAGGGTGAGGGGCTCTTGATCTTGGACCACAAAAAAAGCCGCAACCCATCAAGGTTGCGGCTTTGTCGTTTCAGCCTGTCAGATCAGTGGGCAAACAGCGAATTGCCCTTCTGCCCCGCCAGCTTCTCAGGCTTGATCAGGAACTTGGCCAGCGCTGGCAGCAGCCACAGCGCACCGAACATGTTCCACAGCAGCATGAAGGTCAGCATCAGACCCATGTCGGCCTGGAACTTGATCGCCGAGAAGATCCAGGTGCACACGCCGATCGCCAGGCACAGGCCGGTGAACAGCACCGCTTTACCGGTCGACTTCAGGGTCTGGTAATAGGCTTCCTGCAACGGCAGCCCGGCACGCAGGAAACTTTCGAGGCGGCTGTAGATGTAGATGCCATAATCCACGCCGATCCCCACACCCAACGCCACCACCGGCAGCGTCGCGACTTTCACGCCGATGCCCATGAACGCCATCAGCGCGTTGCCGAGCACCGAGGTGAGCACCAGCGGCAAGACGATGCACAGGGTCGCTGCCCATGAGCGGAAGGTGATCATGCACATCACTGCCACGCAGATGTACACCAGAATCAGGATGGTCAGCTCAGCCTGTTTGATGACTTCGTTGGTGGCCGCTTCGATCCCGGCGTTACCGGCAGCGAGGATGAATTCCAGGCCATCCTTGTTGTTTTCCTTGGCAAACTCCTGCACCGCGTTGACCGCACGATCGAGGGTCTCAGCTTTGTGATCGTTGAGGAACACCAGCACTGGCGCCAGCGAGCAGCTGTTGTTGTACAGGCCATCGGCGCGGGCGATCGAGTTATTCAGTACGTCCGGGTTGCGCGACAGGGTTTCCCATTTCAGGTTGCCCTCGTTCATGCCCTTGATCATCTGCTTGGACACGGTCACCAGCGAGATCGCCGACTGTACGCCCTCGGTGTTCTGCATCTTCCACATCAGCTGATCGATCGGCGCCATGGCTTCGTAGCGCGAGCAGCCTTCGGCCTTGGTCTTGACCATCACCACGAGCACGTCGGAGCTGGTGGAGTAGTTGCTGATGATGAAGTTGTTGTCCTTGTTGTAACGCGAGTCCGGACGCAGTTCCGGCGCGCCCTGGTCGAGGTCGCCGATCTTCAGGTTCTGGCTGTACCAGAGGCCGCCACCGAAGGCGATCAGAGCCAAGGCTACCGAAATCGGTGCGACTTTCGGGCTGGCGAAGTTCGACAGCAGGCGCCAGAACGGGTGCTCGCGGTTGGCGTCCTTCTTGCTCTTGGCAATCGCGCGCTTGCTGATGCCGACATAGGAAATCGCCACCGGCAGCAGGATCAGGTTGGTGAACACGATCACCGCAACGCCGATAGACGCGCCGATGGCCAGTTCACGGATCACCCCGATGTCGATGATCAGCAGGGTGATGAAGCCCACCGCATCGGCCAGAATCGCGATCATCCCCGGCAGGAACAACTGGCGGAAGGTGCGTCGTGCCGCGGTCAGGGCGTTATCGGCCTCGCTGGATTGCAGGGCAATACCGTTGATCTTCTGCACGCCGTGGGAAATGCCGATGGCGAAAATCAGGAACGGCACCAGCATCGAATACGGGTCGAGCCCGAAGCCGAAGAAGTGCATCAACCCGAGCTGCCAGACCACCGCCACCAGCGTCGTGCTCAACACCGCGATGGTGCTGCGCAGGCAGTTGGTGAACCACAGCAGCAGGATCAGGGTGATGACGAAGGCGACCCCGAAGAACAGCACCACCATCACCAGACCGTCGATCAGGTCACCGACCTTCTTGGCGAAACCGACGATGTGGATCTTGATGTTGGGGTTCTGCGCTTCGAACTTGTTGCGGATCTTGTCTTCGAGCTCATGAGAGAACTGGCGATAGTCCAGCGCCAGCAACTTGCCTTGGTCCTGCGGGTCCGGATAGGCCTCCAGCAGTGGGATGTCGACGATGCTCGACTTGAAATCGTTGGCCACCAGACGCCCGACCTGGCCGGACTTGAGCACGTTGTTGCGCAGCAGATCGAGGCTGTCCTGGGAGCCGTTGTAGCTCTGCGGAATCACTTCACCGCCGGCGAAACCCTCTTCGGTCACTTCGGTCCAGCGTACGCTCGGGCTCCACAGCGATTTGAGGCCGGAACGGTCGACGCCGGAAATGTAGAACACTTCGTCGTTGATCTGGCGCAGGGTCTCCATGTACTCCTTGGAGAAGATGTCGCCGTCGGTGGCTTCCACCGAAATACGCACCGTGTTGCCCAGGTTCGCCAGATCGTTGCGGTGCTCCATCATCTTTTCGATGAAGGGATGCTGCAGCGGGATCATTTTTTCAAAACTGGTCGACGGCCGAATCAGCGTGGCCTGCCAGAACAGGAAAATGCTCACCACCAGGCAGATCAGGATCACGGCCGGACGGTTATTGAAGATCAGGCGCTCGAGAACCGTCGCCTTTTCCTGCTGAGGAGTGATCAAGGAAGTCATAGCCCCGCCTTCTTGTTATTGGTCTCGGCACCGTTTGGCTGGGTGATGTGCAAGCCACCCTGCCCGGTCAGAATCAGGTTGCCGTTGCCGGCGGCGGTGACCGACGACAGCGAAATGCGATCCGGGCGGTTGAACACGCTGAAGGTTTCGCCGTTGTCGCTGCTGCTGATCACCGAGCCGCCGTTACCGACGATGACGATCGAGCCGTCTTCCAGCAGCGTGCCGCCGGACAGGCCGAACTCCAGCGCACCGCGTGCAGCTTTGAGTTCGACCTGCTCCCAGTTGCTGCCGAAATCAGTGGAGCGATAAAGATTGCCGCGCAAGCCGTAAGCCAGCAGGGTCTGCGGCTGCGCCGTGCCGATCACGCCGAACAGTGAACCTTCGTACGGGCCTTCAAGCTTTTCCCAGGTCTGGCCGTCATCGGCGGAGCGGAACATGCTGCCGGACTCGCCGACGATAAACAGCCCGGCGTCTTTCACGGCGGCGATGGCGTTGAGGTGGAACTGGTCTTCGTTGTCGAGGCGATCGCTGACGTCTTCCCAGTGCTTGCCGCCATCGGAGGTTTCCAGCAGCGTGCCGTAGGCGCCCACGGCAAAGCCGCTGCTGGCGTCCTTGAACCAGACGTCGAGCAGCGGCGATTCGCGTGCGAGGTCTTCGAATTGTTTGGTCCAGGTCAGACCGCCGTCTGCGCTGGCGAGAATCTGTGCATCGTGGCCCACGGCCCAACCGTTTTTGTCATCGACGAAATACACGGCAGTGAGCAGTTGCCGGGTTGGCACCTTGGCCTGGGTCCAGGTTTTGCCCTGGTCATCGGAATAGACGATGTGCCCGCGATCGCCGACCGCGACCAGACGCGCGCCAGCGTGGACGACATCAAGAATCAGGCTTTTCGCGGCCTTGGCCGATTCGGTGGCATAGACCACGTCAGCCGGGGCCTCGGCGGCAATCACAGGTGCCGATAACGTGGCAAAGCCCAGCAGCGAGAGTGCTGTGGCCAGCAACGCGGTGTTGCGTAACGCCGGCGGGCGGCAACGACTCATAGACCTTCCCCTATTTATTATTGTTGGGCCATCGGGCCTTCAAGGGCGCCGCAAGGGTGCTCGGCTAGTGGCGTTTCAGAAGCATAGTCCTGAAACCCGCAATCCAGAGCCCCTTCGGAAGCTGGCTCATCCTATCGGGCTTTGCAAATGTCTGACAATCGGCGCCGCGTTATCTTTTGTTAACCGAAAGCGGCCCTCTGTAACCAAGGAATTCCCCTGTGGGAGCGAGCTTGCTCGCGAATGCGGTGTATCAGTCACCCTGTTTATTGGCTGACCCACCGCTTTCGCGAGCAGGCTCGCTCCCACAGGGTTTGTGGTGATGGGTGGTTTCGCGCCAAAGGCTGAATGCGCAGCCATTCGTAGGATGGATGACGCAATTGTCGCTGCGGGGACTTGCAGGATCGGTATTATGGTATACCATCAGACGCACAGACACTCTCAATCCCCCAACGGAGCAGCTCATGAGTTTCGAAATTCGCAAGATCGTCAGCTATGTCGAAGAAACCTTCATCGAAGGCGGCAAGGCTACTGACAAGCCGGTGACCATGGTCGGCCTCGCCGTGGTGATGAAGAACCCTTGGGTGGGCAACGGTTTTGTCGAAGACCTCAAGCCGCAGATTCGCGCCAACTGCTCCGACCTCGGCGCAATGATGGTCGAGCGTCTGGTCGGCATCATCGGCGGTGCCGAGAAGATCGAGGCCTACGGCAAAGCGGCGGTCGTCGGCGCTGATGGCGAGATCGAGCACGCGTCGGCGGTGATCCACACCCTGCGCTTCGGCAATCACTATCGCGAAGCGGTAAAAGCCAAGAGCTACCTGAGCTTTACCAACAAGCGCGGCGGCCCGGGCACGTCGATTCAGATCCCGATGATGCACAAGGACGACGAAGGCCTGCGTTCGCACTACATCACCCTGGAAATGCAGATCGAAGACGCGCCGCGTGCTGACGAAATCGTCGTCGTGCTCGGTTGCGCCGACGGTGGCCGCCTGCACCCGCGCATCGGCAACCGCTACATCGATCTGGAAGAACTGGCTGCCGAAAAAGCCCAGTAATCACAATAAAAAGGCATTGCAGGAGCGCTCCATGATTCGGCTCACCGCTGAACTCACCCCGGCTGGCACCAGTTACCTGGCGACCGGCCAAGGCCAGCCCGTGGTATTGATCCACGGCGTGGGCCTGAACAAAGAAATGTGGGGCGGGCAGATTGTCGGCCTCGCCAGCCAGTACCAGGTGATCGCCTACGACATGCTCGGCCACGGCGCCAGCCCGCGCCCGGCCAGCGGCACCGACCTGCTCGGTTACGCCGATCAGTTGCTCGAGCTGCTCGATCACCTCAATCTGCCCCAGGCAGCGGTGATCGGTTTCTCCATGGGCGGCCTGGTCGCGAGGGCCTTCGCCCTGCATTACCCGGAGCGCCTGCAAAGCCTGGTGGTGCTGAACAGCGTGTTCAACCGCAGCGAAGAACAGCGTGCCGGCGTCATCGCACGCACTGCGCAGGCTGCCGAACATGGCCCGGACGCCAATGCCGAAGCGGCATTGTCCCGCTGGTTCAGCCGTGAATATCAGGCAGCCAACCCGGCGCAGATCGCCGCGTTGCGCCAGACTTTGGCCAACAATGATCCACAGGGCTACCTGACCACCTACGAATTGTTCGCCACCCAGGACATGTACCGCGCCGACGACCTGAGCAGCATTCAGGCGCCGACGCTGATCGCCACTGGCGAGCTTGACCCTGGCTCGACGCCGGAAATGGCCGAGCAACTGGCCCGACGCATCCCCGCTGCGAAGGTTGCCGTGCTGCCCGAGCAACGGCATATGATGCCGGTAGAGTCGCCGCGTCTGGTCAACCAGATGCTGCTGGAATTTCTCCAATTCGCACACGCCCGACAAAACCATATAAAGGGGATCGTTGCATGACACTCGCACGCTTCCAGATGTGCATCGGCGGAGACTGGGTCGACGCCCTCTCCGGCAAGACCTTCGAAAGCCTCAACCCGGCCTCCGCGCAAGCCTGGGCGGAACTGCCCGACGCCGATGAAGCGGACGTCGAACGCGCCGTGCAAGCAGCGCAAAATGCCTTCGACAGCCCGGCCTGGCGCGGCCTGACCGCCACTGCGCGCGGCAAACTGCTGCGTCGCCTCGGCGATCTGATCGCAGAAAACAAGGAACACCTGGCGCAGCTGGAAAGCCGTGACAACGGCAAGCTGATCCGCGAAACCCGTGGCCAGGTCAGCTATCTGCCGGAGTTCTTCCACTACACCGCAGGCCTCGCTGACAAGCTTGAAGGCGGTACGCTGCCGCTGGACAAGCCTGACCTGTTTGCCTACACCGTGCATGAAGCCATGGGTGTGGTCGCCGCGATCATTCCGTGGAACAGCCCGCTGTACCTGACCGCGATCAAACTGGCCCCGGCCCTGGCCGCCGGCAACACGATTGTGATCAAGCCGTCCGAGCACGCCTCGGCGACCATTCTCGAGCTCGCACGTCTGGCCCTCGAAGCCGGGATTCCGCCGGGCGTGGTCAACGTCGTCACCGGTTACGGCCCGAGCACCGGCGCCGCCCTCACCCGCCATCCACTGATCCGCAAGATCGCCTTCACCGGCGGCGCGGCCACGGCGCGGCATGTGGTGCGCAGCAGCGCCGAGAATTTCGCCAAGCTATCGCTGGAGCTGGGCGGCAAGTCGCCGAATATCATCTTCGCAGACGCCGATCTCGACAGCGCGATCAACGGTGCGATTGCCGGCATCTACGCAGCGTCCGGGCAGAGTTGCGTGTCTGGTTCGCGCTTGCTGGTGCAGGACGAAATCTACGACGAATTCGTCAACCGTCTGGTCGAGCGCGCCCAGCGCATCCGCATCGGCAACCCACAGGAAGACAATAGCGAGATGGGACCGATGGCAACCGCGCAGCAACTGGCGGTGGTCGAAGGACTGGTCGCCGATGCGATCGCCGAAGGCGCGCGTTTGCGCACCGGTGGCAAGCGTCCGGCGGATCTCGGCGAAGGCTGGTTCTACGAGCCGACGCTGTTCGAGTGCGACCGCAATTCGATGAAGATCATGCAGGAAGAAGTCTTCGGCCCGGTGGCTTCGGTGATTCGTTTCAAAGACGAAGCCGAAGCGCTGGCGATCGCCAACGACTCGCAGTTCGGCCTCGCTGCCGGCATCTGGACCCGTGACCTCGGCCGCGCCCATCGTCTGGCGCGGGATGTGCGCTCGGGGATCATCTGGGTCAACACTTACCGCGCAGTGTCGGCGATGGCGCCGATCGGCGGCTTCAAGAACAGTGGCTATGGACGCGAAAGCGGCATCGACTCGGTGCTGGCCTACACCGAACTGAAAACGGTGTGGATCAACCTCTCCCAGGCGCCAATGCCTGATCCGTTTGTGATGCGCTAGGAGTCCTGCGAAATGATCGAACCCGGCATATACAAAGACGTCATGAGCTCGTTCCCGTCCGGCGTTACGGTGGTCACCACCCTCGACCCGGAAGGCGGCATTGTCGGCATCACCGCCAGCGCGTTCAGCGCGCTGTCGATCGACCCGGCGCTGGTGTTGTTCTGCCCCAACTATGCGTCCGACACCTACCCGGTGCTGCGCGACAGCAAAAAATTCGCCATCCATTTGCTCTCCGCCGAGCAGACCGCCGAAGCCTACGCGTTCGCCGGCAAGGGCAAGGAAAAGGCCAAGGGCATCGAGTGGCATTTGAGCGATCTGGGCAACCCGATTCTGGCCAAGGCCACGGCGATAATCGAGTGCGAGTTGTGGCGTGAATACGACGGCGGCGATCACGCGATCATTGTCGGCGCAGTGAAGAACCTGATCCTGCCCGAGCAACCGGTGACGCCGATGATTTATCACAAGGGCAAGTTGGGTGCGTTGCCCGCCTTGACCTGATT
The DNA here is from genome assembly GCF_004307525.1 of Pseudomonas sp. Sample_21. NCBI lineage: Bacteria > Pseudomonadati > Pseudomonadota > Gammaproteobacteria > Pseudomonadales > Pseudomonadaceae > Pseudomonas > Pseudomonas sp. Sample_21. Next base: position 45,388 of record NZ_RCNZ01000106.1, read on the forward strand.
GCCCCACCCAACTCCCATTGTGGTGAGGGAGATAAATCCCCTCACCACAGGGTTCATTCCAACAAGGGGATCTGTGTTGTGAGGAGGAATGATGAGTAACGAGAAGTATGAAAAAGGCCTGCAAATCCGCACCCAGGTATTGGGCGAAGCCTATGTTCAGCGCTCGATAGACAACGCCGACGACTTCACCCGTCCGCTGCAGGAAATGGTCACCGAATACTGCTGGGGCCATGTCTGGGGGCGTGAGGGTCTGTCGCTCAAGGAGCGCAGCATGATCAACCTGGCGATGATCTCGGCGCTCAACCGCCCGCATGAACTCAAGCTGCATGTGCGTGGCGCCTTGCGTAACGGCCTGAGTCGTGAGCAAATACGCGAAATTCTGCTTCAGGTCGGCATTTATTGCGGCGTTCCGGCGGCCGTGGACAGTTTCCGGCTGGCCCGTGAAGCCTTTGCCGAAGCCGACGCCGAGGCCTCCAGTTAACCCTCGGCTGTTTTGATGCCCGTCTGGCATGGACAGCCAAGCTCAAGAGCGGACCCCATGAAACGCCAGCCACTCGACGACAGCTTCAAGGTCAATCGCAACCCCGTTACCCTGCGCGAAATCGTGCTGGACAAACTGCGTAGCGCGATCATGAATTTCCAGCTCATGCCAGGTGATCGTCTGGTCGAACGCGACCTCTGCGATCGCCTCGGCGTCAGCCGCACTTCGGTGCGCGAAGCCTTGCGTCACCTAGAATCCGAAGGTCTCGTCGAATTCGCCGACGCCAAAGGCCCGCGCGTGGCCATCATCACCCTCGCCGATGCCGTCGATATCTACGAATTGCGTTGCGTGCTCGAAGGCTTGATCGTGCAGTTGTTCACTCTGCGTGCCAAGGCCAAGGACATCAAGGCGCTGGAAAAAGCCCTCGATGACAACCGCAAGGCGCTCAAGGACGGCGAGCTGCAACAGGTCATCGACTCGGTGCAGGGTTTCTACGACGTGCTGCTCGAAGGCTCGGGCAACCATGTCGCCGCCACCCAATTGCGTCAGTTGCAGGCACGCATCAGCTATCTGCGCGCGACCTCGGTCTCCCAGGAAAACCGACGCGGCGCGAGTAATCACGAGATGGAAAAAATGGTCGAGGCGATCAAGAGCGGCGATCCGCTGGCGGCGCATCAGGCGTGTGTCGATCACGTCCGCGCGGCCGCCGCCGTGGCCCTCGATTACCTCAAGCGCAAGCAGGAAGAGACCGGCGTCGCCGTCAAAGGTACCCCGGCGATCACCCTGCCGATCGCGCTGAAAGAACCCCGCATAGGTCAATGACATGTTCAGCCCGAGCTTTTGCCCGAAATGCGGTGGCCCTGACCTCGGTCAGCAGACGCCGCCGGGCGATACGCACGAGCGCCTGATGTGCCGCGGCTGCGGCTATATCCACTACGTCAATCCGAAGATCATTGCCGGCTGCATCATAGAGCAGGACGGCAAATACCTTTTGTGCCAACGGGCGATCCCCCCGCGCCCGGGCACCTGGACGCTGCCGGCCGGTTTCATGGAAAGCTTTGAGACCACCGAACAGGCGGCGCTGCGCGAAGTCTGGGAAGAAAGCGGCGTGCGCGCGGAAATCGTCTCGCCGTATTCGATCTTCAGCGTGCCGAAGATCAGCGAGGTGTACATCATCTTCCGCGCCATCGCCCTGGAGATCACCGGGCAGTACGGGCCGGAAACCATGGATTACAAGTTCTTCGCCCCGGAAGAGATTCCGTGGGAGCAGATCTATTACCCGGCGATCCGGCAGATTCTCGAGCGCTATATCGAAGAGCGCCAAGCGGGGGTTTACGGGATTTACATGGGTAATGATGACAGCGGCAAGATTCATTTCATGCGCTAAAAATCACCTTCCCCCTGATCGTTCCCACGCTCCGCGTGGGAATGCCTCTACGGACGCTCCGCGTTCGGCTCTGGATGGGACGCAGAGCGTCCCGGGCTGCATTCCCACGCGGAGCGTGGGAACGATCATCAGTGTGGCTTAAATTGGGTTGATGCCTTCAACGATGATGATCTCCGCCCTCGCCCATTCTTCGCGATAACTTTTCGCCTCCTGATACGCCGCCGAGCGGTAGCACGCGACGGCTGTTTCGTAGCTTTCAAACTCGATGATCACCGTACGCTGTGGCATCTGCCGCCCTTCCAGCGCTTCACTGCGCCCGCCTCTGGCGAGAAACTTGCCGCCGAATGCGGCAATCGCCTGCGGGGTGCGCTGGGTGTATTGGCTGTAGTGCTCGGCATCGGCTATATCCACATGTGCAATCCAGTACGCCTTCATAGTGACCTCTTTGTTGATTTTGTATTATGGTATACCAATATATTTCCAACGAACCCTGAGAGTCCAGCATGGCCTTCAACAGCATCGAAGAAATCATCGAAGATTATCGCCTCGGCAAAATGGTCCTGCTGGTCGATGACGAAGACCGCGAGAACGAAGGCGACCTGCTGCTGGCCGCTGATCGTTGCACACCGGAGGCTATCAGCTTCATGGCCCGCGAGGCACGCGGGCTGATCTGCCTGACCCTGACGGACGAACATTGTCAGCGCTTGGGCCTGGAGCAAATGGTACCCGCCAATGGCAGTGTGTTCAGCACTGCATTTACCGTGTCGATCGAAGCGGCGGTTGGCGTGACCACCGGCATTTCCGCCGCAGATCGCGCCTGCACCGTTGCTGCCGCGGTCGCGCCGAATGCCCGCGCCGAAGACCTGGTGCAGCCCGGCCACATCTTCCCGTTGCGCGCCAAGGAAGGTGGCGTGCTGACCCGCGCCGGGCACACCGAGGCCGGTTGCGATCTGGCGCGTCTGGCCGGTTTCACCCCGGCCTCGGTGATTGTCGAAGTGATGAACGACGACGGCACCATGGCGCGCCGCCCGGATCTGGAGCAGTTCGCACGCAAGCACGGGATCAAGATCGGCACCATTGCCGACCTCATCCACTACCGCCTGAGCACCGAGCACACCATCGAACGCATCGGTGAACGTGAGCTGCCGACGGTGCATGGCACCTTCCGTTTGATCACCTTCGAAGATCGCATCGAAGGCGGCGTGCACATGGCAATGGTCATGGGCGATCTGCGCCGCGAAGAGCCGACGCTGGTGCGCGTGCACGTGATCGATCCGCTGCGCGATCTGGTCGGCGCCGAGTACAGCGGGCCGACGAACTGGACGCTGTGGGCGGCGCTGCAACGGGTCGCGGCGGAAGGTCATGGGGTTGTGGTGGTACTGGCCAATCATGAATCGTCGCAGGCGTTGCTCGAGCGCGTGCCGCAGTTGACCCAGCCGCCACGGCAGTTCAGCCGTTCGCAATCGCGGATTTATTCCGAGGTCGGGACGGGGGCGCAGATTCTGCAGAATCTGGGAGTGGGCAAGTTGCGTCACCTCGGTCCGCCGCTGAAGTACGCGGGGTTGACCGGGTATGACCTTGAGGTGGTTGAGAGCATTCCTTTCACCGAATAACCCTGTTATCGATACTCCCCTGTGGCGAGGGGATTTATCCCCGTCGGGCTGCGAAGCGGCCCCGATTCCTGCCAACGCGATCCGCCAGAAATATCGCATGTCCCGCTTTCAGGGCTGCTCCGCAGCCCGACGGGGATAAATCCCCTCGCCACAGTTTCATTCGCTACACATTTGGATGAAGACCGGAAAGACAGATCCGCCAGATAACCGGTAAGGCAAAGTGCTTGCACAAAGTTTGGAATACCATAATATGATATTCCATAGACCGGACGGACCAAAAAACCGTCCAGCTACTGCTCCCGACAGGCGGGCAACAACGCAAGGCCCGCTCAAAAACACAACAATGAGGGCGTGAACATGGTGTTGAACAAAGCTGCAACCGCGATCTTTTTCGCGGGACTGCTCAGCGTTACCGGCCAGGCTGCAATGGCTGCCGAAAGCGTGAATTTTGTCAGCTGGGGCGGTAGCACCCAGGATGCGCAGAAACAAGCCTGGGCCGATCCGTTCAGCAAGGCCAGCGGCATCACCGTCGTTCAGGACGGCCCCACCGACTACGGCAAACTCAAGGCCATGGTCGAAAGCGGCAACGTGCAGTGGGACGTGGTCGATGTCGAAGCCGATTTCGCCCTGCGCGCCGCTGCCGAAGGCCTGCTTGAACCCCTCGACTTCAAAGTGATCCAGCGCGACAAGATCGACCCGCGCTTCGTCAGCGATCACGGCGTCGGCTCGTTCTTCTTCTCCTTCGTCCTCGGCTACAACGAAGGCAAGCTCGGCGCCAACAAGCCGCAGGACTGGAGCGCGCTGTTCGATACCAAGACCTGGCCCGGCAAACGCGCCCTGTACAAATGGCCAAGCCCCGGCGTGCTCGAACTGGCGCTATTGGCCGACGGCGTTGCGGCTGACAAGCTTTATCCGCTGGATCTGGATCGCGCCTTCAAGAAACTCGACACCATCAAGAAAGACATCGTCTGGTGGGGCGGCGGCGCGCAGTCGCAGCAACTGCTCGCGTCCGGCGAAGCGAGCATGGGCCAGTTCTGGAATGGCCGTGTGCACGCCTTGCAGGAAGACGGCGCACCGGTCGGCGTGAGCTGGAAGCAGAACCTGGTCATGGCCGACATTCTGGTCATCCCCAAAGGCTCGAAAAACAAAGATGCGGCGATGAAGTTCCTCGCCAATGCCAGCAGCGCCAAAGGCCAGGCCGACTTCTCCAACCTGACCGCCTACGCGCCGGTCAACCTCGACAGTGTGGAGCGTCTGGATTCGACGCTGGCCCCCAACCTGCCGACGGCTTACGCCAAGGATCAGATCACCCTTGATTTCGCTTACTGGGCCAAGAACGGTCCGGCTATCGCGACACGGTGGAACGAATGGCTGGTCAAATGAAAATCGCGGCCACTGCGCCCCGTCCTTCCACTGCCACCGGGAGCGCCGCCGGCGCTGCCGGTTCGGCCCTCAAGCAACGCTGGCGCGGCGCCGGCAACCTCGTCCCGGCGCTGCTGTTCCTCGGCCTGTTCTTTCTCGCGCCGTTGATTGGCCTGCTGTTGCGCGGTGTGCTCGAACCTGTGCCGGGTCTCGGCAACTACGAACAGTTGTTCGCCAACTCGGCCTATGCGCGAGTGCTGCTCAACACCTTTTCGGTGGCCGGGCTGGTGACGCTGTTCAGCCTGCTGCTGGGCTTTCCGCTGGCCTGGGCGATCACTTTGGTGCCGCGCGGTTGGGGGCGCTGGATCCTCAACATCGTGCTGCTGTCGATGTGGACCAGCCTGCTCGCCCGCACCTATTCGTGGCTGGTGTTGCTGCAAGCCTCGGGCGTGATCAACAAGGCGCTGATGGCGCTGGGCATCATCGATCAACCGCTGGAGATGGTGCACAACCTCACGGGCGTGGTGATCGGCATGAGCTACATCATGATCCCGTTCATCGTGCTGCCGTTGCAGGCGACCATGCAGGCCATCGACCCGATGATCCTGCAGGCCGGCTCGATCTGCGGCGCCAGTCCGTGGACCAACTTCTTCCGGGTGTTCCTGCCGCTGTGCCGGCCGGGTCTGGCGTCCGGCGGTTTGATGGTGTTCGTGATGTCTCTCGGTTACTACGTCACCCCCGCTTTGCTGGGCGGGGCGCAGAACATGATGCTGCCGGAGTTCATCATTCAGCAGGTGCAATCGTTCCTCAACTGGGGTCTGGCCAGTGCCGGCGCCGCGTTGTTGATCGCAATCACCCTGGTGCTGTTCTACTTCTACCTGAAGCTTCAACCGGAATCCCCGGTTGGCGCCAGTAATGCGAGGTAAGCCGACATGCTCCTGACCCCCAATGCCATGAGCCGGCGCATGCGTTTCGGCCTCTACGCTACGACTGGGCTGATCGGTCTGTTCCTGCTGTTGCCGATCGTGTTCATCGTGCTGCTGTCGTTCGGCTCCTCGCAGTGGCTGGTGTTCCCGCCACCGGGCTGGACGCTGAAATGGTACGGCCAGTTCTTCTCCAATCCCGACTGGATGAACGCCGCTGCGGCCAGCCTCAAGGTCGCCGTGTTGACCACGATCTGTGCCGTGGCCCTCGGTTTGCCGACCGCGTTTGCGCTTGTGCGCGGGCGCTTTCCCGGCCGCGAGATGCTCTACGGCCTGTTCACCCTGCCGATGATCGTGCCGCTGGTGATCATCGCCGTGGCGGTGTACGCGCTGTTTCTCAAGCTCGGCTACACCGGGACCATGTTCGCCTTCGTCGTCAGCCATGTGATCGTCGCGCTGCCGTTCACCATCATCTCGATCATCAACTCGCTGAAGCTGTTCGATCAGTCGATTGAAGACGCGGCGGTAATCTGCGGTGCCTCGCGCTTGCAAGCGGTGTTCAAGGTGACGTTCCCGGCGATCCGCCCGGGGATGGTCGCCGGCGCCCTCTTCGCCTTCCTCGTCTCGTGGGACGAAGTGGTGCTCAGCGTGATGATGGCAAGCCCGACTCTGCAAACCCTTCCCGTGAAAATGTGGACCACCCTGCGCCAGGACCTGACCCCGGTGATCGCCGTCGCTTCGACGCTGCTGATCGGCCTGTCGGTATTGGTCATGGTGATCGCCGCCGCCCTGCGCCGGCGCAACGAAATCAGCGCCTGAGCGCCCAGGAGTACGACATGAGTGCCGTTATCAAAGACGCATCCCAGCAGAACGACAAACCCCTGGTCAGCCTGCGCAACCTGAACAAGCACTACGGCGATTTCGCTGCCGTCGACAATATCTCGCTGGACATCAAGGACGGCGAATTCCTCACCTTCCTCGGCTCCAGCGGCTCGGGCAAAAGCACCACGCTGTCGATGCTCGCCGGTTTTGAAACACCGAGCAGCGGCGAGATCCTCGTCAACGGCCAGTCGCTGGTCAAAGTGCCGCCGCACAAGCGTGACATCGGCATGGTCTTCCAGCGCTACTCGCTGTTCCCGCATCTATCGGTGCGCGACAACATCGCCTTCCCTTTGGCGATTCGCAAACTGGCTGCGGCCGAGCGCGAAAAGCGCGTCGATGCGATGCTCAAACTGGTGCAGCTCGAACAGTTCGCCCATCGCCGCCCTTCGCAACTCTCTGGTGGTCAGCAACAACGTGTCGCCATCGCCCGGGCGCTGGTTTACGAGCCGCGCATTCTGCTGATGGATGAACCGCTGGGCGCGCTGGACAAGAAGCTGCGCGAGGACTTGCAGGATGAACTACGCCAGCTGCACCGGCGCCTGGGCATCACCATCGTGTACGTGACCCACGACCAGGAAGAAGCCATGCGGCTGTCGCAACGCATCGCGATTTTCAGCCACGGCAAAATCGTCGGTCTGGGCAGTGGTTATGACCTTTATCAGAATCCGCCGAATGCCTTTGTCGCGTCGTTTCTGGGTAATTCGAACTTCCTCAAGCTCAAGGCGCAAGGCAATGCGGCAGCGAGTTTCGAGGGTCAGTCGTTGTCGATTCGGCTGACGTCCGGGTTGCACACTGATCAGGATGTGCTGCTGATGGTGCGCCCGGAAAAAGCCTTGGCGTTGAGCACGCAGCAGGCGCTGGATACGCCGCTGGCGGCGGGTTGGAATGAGGTATCGGCGAATGTTGTGGAGGTGCTGTTTCTCGGTGAGAGCCAGACGTGCAGCGTGGTCACTGCGGGCGGGACGTCGATGACGGTGAAAGCGCTGTCGGCAGCGGGCATGCCACTCAAGGCCGGCGATCCGGTAAGGGTGCGCTGGGCGACGGCGGATGCTTGTGTTTATACCGAGTGGACCGAGAGCGATCTGAACAAGGCAGCAGGTGCTCACTGATTGCGCTGAGTCAGTTGGATCTACCCCCTCACCCCAGCCCTCTCCCCCACGGGGGGCGAGGGGGAAAGGGAGCCGATCTTCATGCTGTTCAAAATGTAAGTTCGACTCGGTATCGCACGTCGGCGTATCTCGCAACAACACCTCGGTCAGTCCCCTCTCCCATTGGGAGAGGGCTAGGGTGAGGGCAAGCAGGCCACACGGTATCAGCCAATGGCCCGGTACCCTTCAATCTCATCCGGCCAAGCCGTCAGCACTTCAAACCCGCTCTCCGTCACCGCGACCATATGCTCCCACTGCGCCGACAACGAGCCATCCTTGGTCAGCACCGTCCAGCCATCCGGCATGTTCTTCACATGGCGTTTGCCGGCATTGAGCATCGGTTCCACGGTGAAAATCATCCCGGCCTTGAGCTTCAGCCCTTGATTGGGAAAGCCGTAATGCAGGATTTGCGGTTCGTCGTGATAGACCTTGCCGATGCCATGGCCGCAGTACTCGCGCACCACGCTGAAGCCCTCCGCCTCCGCCAGGCTCTGGATCGCGTGACCGATATCGCCCAGCGTTGCGCCCGGTTTCACTGCGCGAATGCCCGCGCACATCGCGTCGTAAGTGGTCTTGATCAGGTGCTGCGCTTCAGGAGTCGCCTCACCCACGACGTACATGCGGCTGGTATCACCGAACCAGCCATCCTTGATCACGGCGATGTCGAGGTTGACGATGTCGCCGTCTTTCAATGGCGTACCCGATGGAATCCCGTGGCACACCACGTCATTGACCGACGCGCAGACGGTTTTCGGAAAGCCGTGATAACCGACGTTGGCCGGCACGGCTTTCTGCACATTGACGATGTAATCGTTGCACAGCCGGTCCAGCTCATCGGTGGTCACCCCGGCCTTCACATGCGGCACCAGCATCGCCAGCACCTCAGCGGCGAGTTTGCCGGCGGCGCGGGATTTTTCGATGTCGGCCGGGGTGTTGATCTTGATCTGGTTTCTCATGCGCTGACGGCTTCCTGAGTCAGTTGTTGCAGATCCAGTCCGCCGTTCTGTTCGGCGCGGATCAGCAGGCGGCAAATGGCGCTGTGGTCGAGGTTGGGATGCAGCTCGGCGAGCATGCCGATGCGCATCCAGTGCTCGGCCTGCGCGTTGATCGAGCGGCTGAGGGCGTTGCTGGAGATGCGCAGGTTCTCGTGCATGTCCTCTGAAATTTTTACGATGCCCATATATGAATCCGATACGATGTGTATATGGAGCGTATATTAATCAGTGCATACGGCCGATTGCAATGCCAACGGCAAAATCGACGCTGTGGCAGATTCGCCTCCCCCTCCACCGCGCAAATCGACTACCATGCCGCCGCCGGTTTCCACACGGAATTAATAGGGAATCCGAAATGCTTGCACAGCATCAATCGGAACTGCCCCCGCAACTGTAGGTGCCGAGCCTGCTCCTCGACTGCCACTGGGTGAATCCCGGGAAGGCCGGAGCGTGGCGATGACGCATCAGTCAGGAGACCTGCCGGCACAGTGACTGACTAACCGGCGGGGTGTCCGGGAAGGACATCGTGCCGTGCGCATTTTCCCTGTGCCGGCCTTGCGCAGTTTCCACGACCGCGCCCGAGGTGTGTTTCCAACCGTACCCGCCTGCTCCCGTACGGTTCTCCTGGAGACTGCCCCATGCTGCTGCCCCGCGTTGCCACCCTGCTCACCGCTTTGAGCCTTTGCGCCCTGGCGCAAGCGACGCCGACTGCGTATCCGCTGACCGTGGAAAACTGTGGCAGCAGCCTGACCTTTCAGCACGCGCCTGCGCGCACGGTGACCATCGGCCAGGCCGGCACCGAAATGCTCTACGCCTTGGGTCTGGGCGACAAAGTCGTCGGCACTTCGCTGTGGTTCAACGACGTGCTGGGCACATACAAAGCGCAGAACGACAGGATCGAGCGCCTCGCCGACAACGAGCCGAGTTTCGAAGCGGTGATCGCCAAACGCCCGGAACTGGTCGCCGTCGAGCTGGAATGGATGGTCGGCCCGCAAGGCGCGGTCGGCACCCGCGAGCAGTTTCATGAACTGAAGATTCCGACCTATCTGCTGCCCTCCGATTGCGAAGCCAAGGACAACCTCGTCGGCTCGGACGGCACGCGGCTGGCACCGTTTCGAATCGACAGCATCTACAAAAGCGTGAGCCAACTGGCGGCGATTTTCGATGTGCAGGCGCGTGGCGAGCAGCTCAATGAGCAGCTCAAAGCCAGCCTCGCGCAGTCGATCGCCACTGCGAAAAAGCAGCAGCGCAAAGACGTCAGCGCCCTGGTGTGGTTCTCCAGCGCCGAGATGGACATCGAGCCGTTCGTGGCCGGGCACAAAGGCGTTCCCGATTTCATGCTCAGCACCCTCGGCGTGCGCAACGTCGTCGAGTCGGATGAAGAATGGCCAACCGTCGGCTGGGAAACCATCGCCAAGGCCAACCCGACGTTTCTGGTGATCGCGCGCATGGATCGTCGACGTTTCCCGGCGGACGACTATCAGAAGAAACTCGCCTTCCTGCGCAGTGATCCGGTGACGCGCAACATAGACGCGGTCAAGCACAACCGCATCATCATCCTTGACGCCATGGCCATGCAGGCCAGCCTGCGCACCTTCGACGGCCTCGCACAACTGGCCAGCGCCATCAACGGCTACGACCTGTCGCCATGAGCAGACGCCTGATCCGTTTGCTGCTGGTGCTGTTGACGCTGTCGGTCGCGCTGATTGGCGGCGTGGCCATTGGCGAGACTTCGATCGAGCCGAGCGTGGTGTTGCAGGTGCTGGCCAACAAGCTGTGGGGCGCCGGTTATGTGCTCGACCCGATCGACGAAGGCATCGTCTGGAACTATCGCCTGACCCGCGCGCTGGTCGCGGCGGCCTGCGGCGCCGGCCTGGCGACGTGCGGGGTGATCCTGCAATCGCTGCTGCGCAATCCGTTGGCCGATCCGTATCTGCTGGGAATTTCTGCTGGCGCCTCGACTGGCGCGGTGATGGTCGCCCTGCTTGGCGTCGGCGCCGGGGCGATTTCATTGTCGGTCGGTGCCTTTGCCGGCGCGGTGACCGCGTTCGTACTGGTGATTTTGTTGGCACGGGTCAGCGGCTCGGCCAGTGGCACCGGGCAGATCATTCTCGCCGGGATTGCCGGCTCGCAACTGTTCAACGCCCTCACCGCTTTTCTGATCACCCGCTCGGCCAGCTCCGAACAAGCGCGCGGCATCATGTTCTGGCTGCTCGGCAATCTCGGCGGCGTGCGCTGGCCGTCGGTGTGGCTGGCAGTACCTGTGGCTGTATTGGGATTGGTCGTTTGTCTGTGGCACCGGCGAGCACTGGATGCGTTCACCTTTGGTGCGGACTCGGCGGCGTCTCTCGGCATTCCAGTGCGACGTGTGCAGATTCTGTTGATTGGCTGCGCCGCGCTGGTGACGGCGGTGATGGTGTCGATTGTCGGCTCGATCGGCTTTGTCGGTCTGGTGATTCCCCATGCCGCGCGGTTGTTGCTCGGCACGGGGCATGCGCGTCTGTTGCCCGCCAGTGCGCTGGGCGGTGCGGTGTTTCTGATTGCCGCCGATGTGCTGTCGCGCACCCTGATCAAGGGTCAGGTGATCCCGGTCGGCGTGATCACTGCGCTGGTCGGCGCGCCGGTATTCGCGCTGATTCTGGTGGGACGGAGATCAGCGCGATGAACACGGTTCTGAGTTGTGCGGGTGTGGGCTTCAAAGTGCGCGGTGCCGAGTTGCTCAATGGTGTCAGTCTCGATGTTCAGCGCGGCGAGACCCTGGGCATTGTCGGGCCGAACGGTTCGGGGAAATCCACTTTGCTGAAACTGCTCGCCGGGCTGCGCGAACCGAGCGCAGGTCAGGTGCAGCTCGACGGTCGGACGCTGGGCAAGATGTCGCGGCGCACTATCGCGCAGACGCTCGCGGTGGTTGAGCAACAGGCCGATACCGACGATGGCATTCGCGTGTTCGACGCGGTGGCGCTGGGGCGCACGCCGTGGCTGTCGGCGCTGCAACCGTGGTCGCCGGCCGATGAAGCCATCGTCGAGCAAGCGCTGGTCGACGTCGACGCCGTGCACCTGCGCAACCGCCTCTGGCGCAGCCTCTCCGGCGGTGAACGCCAACGCGTGCACATCGCCCGCGCACTGGCGCAGCGCCCGCAGATCCTGCTGCTCGACGAGCCGGCGAATCACCTCGATATCCAGCATCAGTTGAGCATTCTGCAAGTGGTGCGCGCACTGCCGGTGACCACGTTGATTGCTCTGCACGACCTCAATCAGGCGCTCAAATGCGATCGCCTGGCAGTGCTGGAGCGCGGGCGTCTGGTGGCATTGGGCGAGCCGCTGCAAGTGCTGACGCCGGAGCGGTTACAGACGACTTTCGGGGTCAGGGCGCACTATCTGACGGACCCGTTCGATGGTGCACCGATATTGCGCTTCGTCGCTTGATGCATGTGTAGCTGACACACCGCTTTCGCGAGCAGGCTCGCTCCCACAAAGGATTTGTGTGTTGCCGTGAGTGACGGGGGAATGTGAATTCTGTGGGAGCGAGCCTGCTCGCGAAGGCGTCAGGTCATCCAACATGGTGTCGATTGACACACCGCTTTCGCGAGCAGGCTCGCTCCCACAGGGTTATGTATTCCAGGGCGATAAAGGGTCAGGTCCACTCTTTACGCAGTTGCCGCGCGGCGCTGACCATGTGCACCAACGCCGCTTCGGTCTCTGGCCAGCCTCGGGTTTTCAGCCCGCAATCCGGATTGACCCACAGCCGCTCAACCGGAATACGCTGCCCAGCTTTGCGCAGTAAACCGACCATTTCCGACACATCGGGAATCCGTGGCGAGTGAATATCGTACACGCCCGGGCCGATGTCGTTCGGGTAGGCGAACGCTTCAAACGCTTCGAGCAGTTCCATGTCCGAACGCGAGGTTTCAATGGTGATGACATCGGCGTCCATCGCCGCGATCGACTCGATCACATCGTTGAATTCGCTGTAGCACATGTGCGTGTGGATCTGGGTTTCGTCGCGCACGCCGGAGGCGCACAGGCGGAACGCTTCGCTTGCCCATTCCAGATACGCCGGCCACTGCGCCCGGCGTAACGGCAAGCCTTCACGGAACGCCGCTTCGTCGATCTGCACGATTTTGATTCCTGCCGCTTCCAGATCATTCACTTCGTCACGAATGGCCAGCGCCAGTTGTCGAGCCTGCACCTCGCGGCTGACGTCTTCGCGGGCGAAGGACCACATCAGCATGGTCACCGGGCCGGTCAGCATGCCTTTCATGACCTTGTCGGTGAGGCCCTGGGCGTAGCAGATCCACTCGACCGTCATCGCTTGCGGGCGGCTCAGGTCACCGAAGATCACCGCTGGCTTGACGCAGCGCGAACCGTAGCTCTGCACCCAGCCAAAGCGGGTGAAGGCATAGCCGTCGAGCTGTTCGGCGAAGTATTCGACCATGTCGTTGCGCTCTGCCTCACCGTGCACCAGCACATCCAGGCCGAGGCGTTCTTGAATTTCCACCGCGTGGCGAATCTCCGTGTGCATCGCATCGGTGTAATCGGCCGCGCTGAGCTTGCCTTGCTTGTAGGCCTGGCGCGCCAGACGAATCGCCGCCGTTTGCGGAAACGATCCAATGGTGGTGGTCGGAAACAGCGGCAGATCAAGTTTGCCGCGCTGTTTGGCGATGCGCTGGGCAAACGGCGATTGGCGTTGCGCATCCCTGGCAGTGATCGCCGCGACCCGCGTTTTCACCTCAGGTTTGTGAATGCGCGGTGAGGCGGCGCGGCTGGTTTGTACCGAACGACTTTGCGCCAGTGCGCGCAGCACCTGCGGCGCTTCCGGCTCGCTGACCGCTTGGGCGAGCACGGCGACCTCTTCGCACTTCTGCACGGCAAACGCCAGCCAGCTTTTCAGTTCGGCATCGAGCTGGTCTTCCCGGCCCAGATCAACCGGGCTGTGCAGCAATGAACAGGACGGCGCCACCCACAAGCGATCACCCAGACGCTCATGGGCATGACGCAGCGTCGCCAGCGCGTTTTGCAGATCGCAGCGCCAGACGTTCCGACCGTTGACCACACCCAGCGACAGCACTTTATAGGCCGGCAGACGATCCAGAATGGTCGGGTACTGATCCGGCGCGCGCACCAGATCGATGTGCAGGCCATCGACCGGCAGGTTCGCCGCCAGACCGAGGTTTTCTTCCAGGCCACCGAAGTAGGTAGCGAGCAGTTTTTTCAGCGGATCACGCTGGATCTGGTTGTAGGCGCGCTCGAAGGCATTCTTCCAGTCCTGAGGCAGATCGAGCACCAGAATCGGCTCGTCGATCTGCACCCACTCCACACCCAACGCCGCCAGCCGCGCGAAGATCTGGCCGTATAGCGGCAGCAGGCGATCAAGCAAATCGAGCTTGTCGAAATCGGCGCCTTTGGTTTTGCCCAGCCACAGATAGGTCAGCGGGCCAATGATCACCGGTTTGACGTTGTGTCCCAGCACACGGGCCTCTTCGGTTTCCTCAAACAACTGCTCCCAACCCAGCTGAAATTGTTGATCGACGTTGAATTCCGGTACCAGGTAGTGATAGTTGGTGTCGAACCATTTGGTCATTTCCTGAGCGTGGCCGTCGCTACAGCAAGCATTGCTGACGCCTCGGGCCATGCTGAACAGGGTGTGCAGCGTGGCTTTGCCGTCGTGCGGACGGAAACGCTCGGGGATCACGCCGAACATCAGCGAGTGGCTCAGCACCTGGTCGTACCAGGCGAAATCGCCAACCGGCAGCAAGTCGATGCCGGCGTTCTTCTGCAAGTCCCAATGGGCCTTGCGCAGCTCACGCCCGACGTCACGCAGGCCCGCCTCGTGCAGCTCTCCTTTCCAGAACGCCTCTTGCGCTTTCTTCAGTTCGCGGTCGCGACCGATGCGCGGAAATCCAAGGGAATGGGCCAGTGCCATGACAAACAACTCCAGATGCTTATTCGATGGCGGGTATTGTCGGGAACCGGACTTGATGAAACAAACTCAATAAATTCCAGATCATCACAAGTTCTACTCATGCGTAGACGCCCCTGTAGGGGCTGCCGAAGGCTGCGATCTTCCGAGCGTAGGGACGCGGAGCGCCCCGGGTTGCATTCCCACGCGGAGCGTGGGAACGATCAGACACCTCAGGGCAACATGCCAGTTTTCGTTCTATCGTTAGATCCAAATGGCTGGATTTTCCAAGGATTAGAGGTTGCGAGAGAGGATGTCTGCGCCTAAGTTGCACGCGAGTCTTTTCCCCGCGATTGGAACGCGATCAACACCATAAAGAGGTGAAGAAATGTCGAAGGAATCACGCCCTGCCGTGCTTGGGCTGATAGGCAATACTCCGCTGGTTCAGGTCACCCGCTTCGATACCGGACCCTGTACGCTGTTTCTCAAACTCGAATCGCAGAACCCCGGCGGCTCGATCAAGGACCGTATCGGTCTGGCGATGATCGACGCTGCTGAACGTGACGGCCGCCTGCAACCGGGCGGGACGATTGTCGAGGCCACTGCCGGCAATACCGGTCTGGGCCTGGCGCTGGTCGGCCGGGCCAAAGGCTATCGCGTAGTGCTGGTGGTACCGGACAAGATGTCCACCGAGAAGGTCCTGCACTTGAAGGCCATGGGCGCCGAAGTGCACATCACTCGTTCTGACGTCGGCAAGGGCCATCCCGAGTATTACCAGGACGTCGCCGCGCGTTTGGCCAAGGACATTCCCGGCGCGTTTTTCGCCGACCAATTCAACAATCCCGCCAACCCGCTGGCCCATGAATGCAGCACCGCGCCGGAAATCTGGGCGCAGACCGAACATGATCTGGACGCCATCGTCGTCGGCGTCGGATCGGCCGGCACGCTGACCGGGCTGAGTCGTTTCTTCAAGCGCGTGCAACCGGATCTGGAAATGGTCCTCGCCGATCCGATCGGCTCGGTGATGGCGCAATACAGCCGCGACGGCACCTTGCCGACTCCCGGTTCGTGGGCGGTCGAGGGTATCGGCGAAGACTTCATTCCGTCGATCACCGACCTGTCCAGCGTGCGTCACGCCTACTCGATCAGCGACGCGGAAAGCTTCGATCATGCGCGCCAGTTGCTCAAGGCCGAGGGCATTCTCGGTGGCTCATCGACCGGCACCCTGTTCGCTGCCGCGCTGCGTTATTGCCGCGAGCAGACCGAGCCGAAACGCGTGGTCAGCTTTGTCTGCGACACCGGCACGCGTTACCTTTCGAAGGTCTACAACGACCAGTGGATGACCGATCAGGGCCTGTTGCAACGCAAGGGCTACGGCGATCTGCGCGACTTGATCGCACGGCGTTTCGAGGACGGCCGGGTGATCAGCGTCGGCCCGGACGACACCCTGCTCACGGCCTTCCAACGCATGCGTCTGGCGGACGTTTCGCAACTGCCGGTGCTGGTCGAAGGCAAGCAACTAGTGGGCGTGATCGACGAGTCCGACATTCTCCTCGGCGTCCACGAAGATGCCGCACGTTTCAGCCAGTCGGTGTCGAGTGTGATGACCGACAAACTGCAAACCCTCGCCCCGGCTGCGAGCCTGGCCGAGCTGGAAGCGGTGCTCAGCCGTGGCCTCGTCGCGATCATCGCCGACGCCTCCGGCTTCCATGGCCTGATTACCCGCACCGACATGCTCAACCAATTACGGAGATCCCTTGCATGAGTCAGCACGACGATAAATCCCAAGGCTTCGCGACCCGGGTGATCCACGCCGGGCAAGAGCCGGACCCGACCACCGGCGCGCTGATGCCGCCGATCTACGCCAACTCCACCTACCTGCAAGACAGTCCCGGCGTGCACAAGGGGTTCGACTACGGCCGCTCGCACAACCCGACGCGTTTTGCTCTGGAGCGCTGCGTCGCGGATCTGGAAGGCGGCACCCGCGCCTTTGCCTTCGCCTCAGGGCTGGCGGCGATTTCCACGGTGCTGGAACTGCTCGACGCCGGCTCGCACATCGTTTCCGGCAATGACTTGTACGGCGGCACGTTCCGCCTGTTCGACAAGGTCCGCCAGCGCAGTGCCGGGCACCGTTTCAGCTTCGTCGACCTGACCGATCTGTCGGCGTTCGAAGCCTCGCTGCAGGACGACACGCGCATGGTCATGGTCGAAACCCCGACCAACCCGCTGCTGAGCCTGTCGGACCTGGCCGCAATCGCGCGCATTTGCCGCGCGCGCGGGATCATCTGCGTGGCCGACAACACCTTCGCCAGCCCATACATTCAGCGCCCGCTGGAGTTGGGTTTCGACATCGTCCTGCACTCAACCACCAAATACCTCAACGGCCACTCCGACGTGATCGGCGGCATTGCCGTGGTCGGGCAGAACGCCGAACTGGCGGAAAAACTCGGTTTCCTGCAGAACGCCGTCGGCGCAATTTCCGGGCCGTTCGATGCATTCCTCACTCTGCGCGGGGTGAAGACTTTGGCGCTGCGTATGGAGCGCCATTGCAGCAACGCCCTGGACCTGGCGCAGTGGCTCGAAAAGCAACCGCAGGTCAAACGCGTCTACTATCCGGGCCTTGAGTCGCACCCGCAGCACGAACTGGCCAAGCGGCAGATGCGTGGTTTTGGCGGGATGATTTCTGTTGATCTGAACAGCGACCTGGCCGGTGCGCGGCGCTTTCTCGAGAACGTGCAGATCTTTGCACTGGCGGAAAGTCTGGGTGGCGTGGAGAGCCTGATCGAACATCCGGCGATCATGACCCACGCGACCATTCCGCCGGAAACCCGTGCGAAGCTGGGGATTGGCGATGGGCTGGTGCGGTTGTCGGTGGGGGTCGAAGACATTGAAGACCTGCGCGCCGATCTGGCTCAGGCACTGGCAAGAATGTAAACAGCTCCGCACGAAGAAGCCCGCGCAATGCGGGCTTCGTCTTTTTTTGTCCGTCGATCTCCCCGCCGTGGCAGTTCCCGAGGCCGATCCTATACTCAATCGGCTCGATCAGGATTATCTCGACACCCGCACGCCGCTCGGTGTGCCCGTGCCTTTCGCCAACCAGGTAAAACCCAAGCCAATGAGTCACTTCGCCGGGCATACGCAACGGACGACATCTCATCGCTTTCTGGCTGCTGGGTCGTGGAGAAAACCATGAAATACAAGTTGTTGTCAGGCGTGCTTCTTGCGGTAGCGGCCAGCGTCGCAGTGCCGAGTGTGTGGGCAGCGCAACCGCAGGCGTTGGCTTCGGATGGGGCTGATCATGTTGGCGCCGGAGCGGTGGCTGCCGATGGCGCTGATCGTGTCGGCGCCGGCGCGGTGGCTGCCGATGGTGCTGATCGTGTCGGCGCGGGCGCAGTGGCTGCCGATGGCGCTGATCGTGTCGGCGCGGGCGCGGTGGCTGCCGATGGCGCCGATCGTGTCGGTGCCGGCGCGGTGGCTGCCGATGGTGCTGATCGTGTCGGTGCCGGCGCTGTGGCTGCCGATGGTGCTGATCG
>NZ_RCNZ01000106.1:63620-63705 GCF_004307525.1 Pseudomonas sp. Sample_21
CCGATGGTGCTGATCGTGTCGGTGCCGGCGCTGTGGCTGCCGATGGTGCTGATCGCGTCGGTGCCGGCGCTGTGGCTGCCGATGG
>NZ_RCNZ01000106.1:63715-82134 GCF_004307525.1 Pseudomonas sp. Sample_21
CTGTGGCTGCCGATGGTGCTGATCGCGTCGGTGCCGGCGCTGTGGCTGCCGATGGTGCTGATCGCGTCGGTGCCGGCGCTGTGGCTGCCGATGGCGCTGATCGTGTCGGTGCCGGAGCATTGGCAGCGGATGGGGCCGACCGCACCGGCGTCAACCGAGTGGCCTACTCCCGGGTCGGAGTCGGTTCTGATCGCGTGGCATCGGCGCTGATGACCGGCAGCTATTCCGACCAGTTCAACAGCCCACAATAATCGCCGCGAAATAACGGGCGAGCTCCTGAGCCGCCCGTTTACATTGGCCTTTACAGCATCTGTTCAACCGCTGCGCCTTGTCGATCACGCAGGGCGCGCAACGTCGCGCGTAACTCGGCCGGGCGCACAGGTTTCGACAGAATCGCAATCTGGCGGTCGTGCAAGGCTGCCTGAATCTTCTCGACGTCGTGCCCGGTGATGATCATCGCCGGCACGGCCCAGCCGCGCTGCCTGCGCACTTCATCAATGCATTCGATGCCAGTGGCGTGAGTGCCCAGGTCATAGTCGGCGACGATGATGTCGCAGTCGGTGACCAGATCTTCAGCCGACCACTCGCCCTGCACCACGCAGCCCCAACGTTCAAGCAAAGCTGAAGTCGCCAGCAGCACGTTGCGATCATCCTCTACCAGGCAGACCTTCAGCCCCGTCAACAAACCCACCTGCCGCGCTTCACTGCGAACCACCGGTGACTGCGGCGCCGCCACGATCGGCAACCCCGCAAGCGTCACAGCTGTGCCGCGCCCCAACTGTGAACGCAGAGCAACGTGCACATCGATCAGTTCACCAAGACGCTTGATGATCGACAGGCCCAGCCCCACGCCTTCGACGTCTTTGTCGCGCACTTGCCGCACGCGATAAAACTCCTCGAAGACCTTGTGCAGATGCTCTTCGGCAATGCCGTTGCCGCGGTCGTAGATGACTATGGCCAGCCCTGCCCCACGTTTACGCACGCCGATCAGCACGGGTCGTTGCGCGCCGTATTTGAAGCAGTTGGAGAGCACGTTCTGCACCATGGTCGCCAGCAGCGCCGGGTCGGTTCTGACCCAGTGGTTGCACGGTCGCAGCCGCAGCTCGACGCCCCCCCAACGTGCCGCTTCCTGATGTTGGCGGACGATGTCCGCGAGCCATTCACCGAGGTTCAGCGTTTGCATTTTCGCTTCAACCCGGCCGTTATCGAGGGTGTAGAGATCGAGAATCGAGCGGAACAACTGCGAGACGTTGAGCAGTGAGCGGTCGATGTTGTCGACCAACCGCCGCTCCTCATCACCCAAGCGCGACTCCCGCAGGCACGCGGTAAACAGTCCGATGGAGTGAATTGGCTGACGCAAGTCATGACTGGCCTGCGCGAGGAAGCGCGACTTTTCCAGATTCGCCGCCAGCGCATCTTCCGACGCCTTGCGCGTGCGCTCAAGCAGCAAGTGCGCATAAAACGGAATCACCGTGCTGGTGATCAACAGCATCAACACCATGAACGGCTGCGCCTGCCAATACGGCGTCAGGCGATAGACCACCAGCAGCGCCACCAATGCAAGGCCGGTGGCAATCGCCAGATAGCGCGAGCCGTAGCGCATGCCGTTGCCGAGATTGACCCAGACCATCACCGCATACAACGGCAGCGCCGCTTCGCCGCCGATCACCAGTCCAAAACAGGTGCCGGTGTAATCGTGGACCATGGCAAAAATCCGCCGCGCCGGGTAATGCCCCGGCCAGCGCGCAATGGCCTGGCGAAACACGATCGACGCCAGCAGGAACAGACTGATGTAGGTGATGACCGGCAGGTAGGTCTCGAAGCGATGGCCCGGCAAAAAGACCAGTACGACCATGTAAACCACCGCGATGGCGGCGATGATGATGCGCAGATTGGCTTGGTCGAGTTCGGTGTTTTTCTCGAACTTCATGGGAAACGTCCTTGTGCAGCGATTGCAGTTTCGGAAGCAGCCTACAGGCAACCTTCGCGTCCAGTGCTAAGGTGCAGGCCTTGAATCACGCCTGACCCAGGGAGGGTCGCATCATGACGTGCCGGATCATCATAGCCGACGATCACCCGCTCTTTCGCGAGGCAATGCTGCGCACCGTGCAGCGCTTGCTGCCCGAAGCGGATATCTGCGAGGCCGGCGACTTCGACGCTGTGCTCGAGCTGCTGTCACAGGACAACGAGCAGGACACGCTGATACTCGATCTGCGCTTTCCCGGACTGACCTGCATCACTCAACTCGCCGACTTGCGCCAACGATTGCCGCGCACCACGCTGATCGTGGTGTCGATGGTTGACGATCAGGCGCTGATCAGTGAAGTCATGGCGGCGGGCATTGACGGTTTTATCGGCAAGAACATTGCACCGGATGAAATCGGTCAGGCGATTCTGGCGATCCGTGAAGGCGAGGTGCTGGTGAAGTCAGCGCCGTCCGGCCTCTTGCCGCTGGAAACCGCGACGACGCTGACGCCGCGTCAGCAGGACGTGCTGCGTTTGATCGCGCAAGGCAAGACCAACAAGGAAATTGCCCGTGAACTGGATATCTCCCCGTTCACGGTACGCATCCATGTGTCTTCGTTGCTGCGCACGCTGGATGTGCCGACGCGGGCGGCAGCGGCGGTCAAGTATTCGGGGCTGTGAAGCGCTTTTACGGATCAACCTGCGCCATCAGATCCGGCACCGACTCCGGTCGTTTCGCATAGCGCTGGGCCAATACCGCGCAGACCATCAGCTGAATCTGGTGGAACAACATCAGCGGCAGAATCAGCACGCCGATGGTGCTGCCGGCGAACAACACCTGCGCCATCGGCACGCCGGTGGCCAGGCTCTTTTTCGAGCCGCAGAACAGAATGGTGATGTGGTCTTCCTGATTGAAGCCGAAAGCTTTGCTCAACAGAATTGATGCCACCAGAACCAACGTCAGCAGGATGCAGCAGACCACCACCAGGCCAAGCAACTCGAACAACGGAATCTGCTGCCAGATGCCTTCGTTGACCGCCTCGCTGAATGCGCCGTAGACCACCAGCAGAATCGAGCCCTGATCAACGAATTTCAGCCAGTTCTTGTTGCGCCCTACCCACGCGCCGATCCAGCGGCGGGCGATCTGCCCGGCAATGAATGGCAGGAGCAATTGCACACTGATCTTGACGATCGCATCGAGGGTGGAGCCGCCGTCGCCGTGGACGTTGAGCAGCAACGTCACCAGCAGCGGTGTAAGGAAAATCCCGAACAGACTGGACGCCGCCGCACTGCAGATCGCCGCCGGAATATTGCCTCGCGCCAGCGAAGTGAACGCGATGGCCGACTGCACGGTCGCCGGTAATGCGCAGAGGTAGAGCATGCCCATGTACAGCTGATCACCGATCAGCGGTGACAACAGCGGTTTCAGCGCTAGGCCGAGGATCGGGAACAGTACGAAGGTCAGGCCGAACACCAGCAGATGCAGACGCCAGTGGCCAGCGCCGGCGATGATCGATTCGCGCGACAGCTTGGCGCCGTGCAGGAAAAACAGCAGGGCGATGGCGATGTTGGTCAGCCAGCCGAAGCCGACCGCGACCTGGCCGCTGGCCGGCAGGAAGCTCGCCAGCAGCACAACGCCGATCAAGGTCAGCGTGAAGTTATCGGGCAGAAAACGTGGGCGCGTCATGAGATTCATCCGGGGGTTGCCAGTGCGTGCCGACGACTCTAACGTGACTGGTAATTACCGACTAACGCCGAAGAGCCGCAAGATGCCGCCTAAAGGACATGCCAAAAGCGTTCGCCGCAGTGTTCCCGGGCTGCCCAGCCTGCCGCGCCCCGTGTATGGACGCACCGAATCGCTGCCCAATCGCGCCCTCACCCGTCGCCACAGTCATCCGTGGGTGCAGTTGTCCTACGCGATTCAGGGCGTGCTCGAAGTGCAGACCAGCGCCGGCCGATTCGTCGCGCCGCCGGAGCGTGCGGTGTGGATTCCGGCCGGCGTGCCGCACCGGGTGTTCAGCGCACCGCATACGGAAATGCGCAGCCTGTACATCGACAGCAGCGTCACCGGTTGGGCCGCCGAGCATTGCCATGTGCTCGGCGTCAGCGATCTGCTCAGGGAGTTGATTCGCGCCTTCAGTCAGGTGCCAGTGGAATACGACGAAAGCGGCCCTGACGGACGCTTGGCCCAGGTGATCCTTGATCAATTGGCCGACGCGCCGACCATCGACTTGATGCTGCCGCTGCCGCAAGACCCGCGCTTGAAGCAGATCTATCAGAGCCTGGAGCAACACCCGGAGCAGCAGACCACCCTGAGCCACTGGAGCGAAAAATTCGGTGTCACCGAAAAGACTCTGACGCGCCTGTTTTTGCGCGACACCGGCCTGACCTTCCGCGCCTGGCGCCAGCGCCTGCGCTTGCTCGGGGCCCTGACCCCGCTGGAAAAAGGCGAGCGTGTCACCGACGTTGCACTGGCTTGTGGATACGACTCGACCTCGGCGTTTATCGCCGCGTTTCGTCAGCAGTTTGGTGAGACGCCGGGGGAGTTTTTCCGCTAACACTTCGTTTTTGCCGAACTGTCAGTCAGAAATAAACGATTTTTCTTTGCTCCTGATCCGTCGCTAGCATGGCCCCGTCTGACTTTGATCGAGAAGAGAAGATGATCCCTGTGGGAGCGAGCCTGCTCGCGAACGCGGTGGGTCAGCAACCTCAACTTCACTGTTCCATCGCATTCGCGAGCAGGCTCGCTCCCACAGGGGATGCGCGTGCCGTTGAATCAGCGATAACACTGCAAGTAACAAGACAGGGGAGCGTGCCATGCCTGCCACGAACATCAACATCGGCGAACCCTGGATGTGGGGCGCCTTCATCGTCTTCGTTCTGGCCATGCTGGCCCTGGACTTGTTTGTCTTCGGCGGGCGCAAGGCGCACCGGGTGTCGGTGCGGGAAGCGTCGGCCTGGGTGATTGCCTGGTGCCTGTTGGCGCTGAGCTTCGCCGGATTGCTCTGGTGGTATCTGCACGGTGAATTCGGCGGTGAAATCGCCCGACAGAAAACCCTGGAATTTCTCACCGGCTATCTGATCGAGCAGTCGCTGTCGATCGACAACATGTTCGTCTTCGTGATGATCTTCAGCTACTTCGCCGTGCCACCGGAATTGCAGCGACGAGTGCTGCTGTACGGCGTGCTCGGCGCGATCGTCATGCGCGCGATCATGATTTTTGCCGGGGTGTGGCTGGTGTCGCAGTTCGAATGGCTGCTGTATGCCTTCGGTGTGTTCCTGATCATCACCGGGATCAAGATGCTGATCTTCGCTGATCATCAACCGGATCTGGAAAAGAATCCGTTACTGCGCTGGGTGCGCGGGCATATGCGCATCACCAGTGGCTTTCACGGCGAGAAGTTTTTCATCCTGCAGAACGGCGTGCGCTGGGCAACGCCGATGTTCCTGGTGCTGGTGCTGATCGAGGCCAGCGACTTGATGTTCGCCGTCGACAGCATCCCGGCGATCTTCGCCGTCACCACCGACCCGTTCATTGTTTTCACTTCGAACATCTTCGCGATCATGGGTCTGCGCGCGCTGTACTTCCTGCTGGCGGACATGGCTGATCGCTTTCACCTGCTCAAATACGGGCTGGCGATCGTGCTGGTGTTCATCGGCGGCAAGATGGTGCTGATGCCGTGGTTCCACATGCCGGTGGAATGGTCGCTGGCAATCGTCGGGTCGGTGATTCTGGGTTCGGTGCTGTTGAGTCTGGTGACCAGCCGCGAGGCAGAACGCCGCACCGAATGACACCACCCAACCCCACCTGTGGGAGCGAGCCTGCTCGCGAATACGCCGGATCATTCAACGTAGGAGTTGAATGACACACCGCTTTCGCGAGCAGGCTCGCTCCCACATTTGAAGTGCGGTGCTCTTATTTATCGGACTTGATACTGGTCCACACCCGCGTGCGCACCCGCTCCATTTTCTGCGGCAACGGTTGCACCACGTACAGGGTTTTCAGCGCCTCGCTGGTCGGGGTCAGGTTGGGGTTGTCGGTGATGTCCTTGTTGACCAGCGGCATCGAGTCCTTGTTGGCATTCGGATACCCGAGGAAATCGCTGATCGGGGCGATCACTTTCGGATCAAGCAAGTGGTTGAGGAATTCGTGGGCCTCGGCGACGTTCTTCGCGCTCTTCGGAATGGCGAAGGTATCGAACCAGATCGGCGCGCCCTCCTTCGGCAAACGCCAGTCGACCACCACGCCGTTGCCCGCCTCTTTGGCGCGATTACCGAACTGGTAGAAGCTGCCGGAATAACCGATCGCCACGCAGATGTCGCCGTTGGCAATGTCGGTCATGTACTTGGCCGAGTTGAAATAGGTCACGTAAGGGCGAATCTTCATCATCAAGGCCTTGGCCTTTTCATAGTCCGCCGGGTTCTGGCTGTTCGGATCGAGGCCAAGGTAATGCAGGGCCAGCGGCAGAATTTCCGACGGCGAATCGAGCATCGCCACGCCGCAGGCCTTGAGTTTTTCCATGTTCTCGGGCTTGAACACCAGATCCCAACTGTCCACCGGCGCGTTGTCGCCCAGGGCGGCCTTGACCTTGGCCGGGTTGAAGCCGATCAGCACGGTGCCATACATGTACGGCACGCCGTACTGGTTGCCGGGGTCGTTGGCGTCGAGCAACTTGAGCAACGCCGGATCCTGGTGCTGCCAGTTCGGCAATTTCGACTTGTCGAGTTTCTGGAACACGCCGGCCTTGATCTGGGTTTCGATGAACTGATTGGACGGCACCACCAGGTCGTAACCGGAGTTGCCGGTGAGCAGTTTGGCTTCCAGGGATTCGTTGGTGTCGAAGGTGTCCCAGGTCACTTTGATCTTGCTTTGCTCGGCGAAGTCCTTGGGCACTGACGGCAGAATGTAATCCGCCCAGTTGTACACCCGCAGTTCGCGCTGCTCGGCCTGGACGGCGCTGGCCAGCAGCGTCAGGCCACACACGGTGGCGCCCAGAATGCGTTTGATCGTGACCATGGTTGTTTCCCCGAATGCGACGTGAGATCGATGGTTTTTATGTTCTGTACACGGCAGTGGCTGTAACGATAGCCAAGGGCAAAAAAGGTCGAGCCTGTTGTTATGGTTTCGATTCTTGCTGACAGCGTAGCGCGATGACAGTAGGCGGCAGGCCAAAAGGGGATCGATATGGCCAATTTGCTTGACCGCTGAAATGCGCAAACAAAAATGCCCGGCGCTGGGCCGGGCATTGCTGTGTTGCCGTTGGGATCAGTCGGTATAGCCGAGTCTGGCCGCCCTGCTCTGCTGCGCCTGACCGCGAGTTGCCAGGCAGTAATACAGCGGCACCGTTACCACCAGGCCAACCAGCCACGACAGGTCAGCACCTTCCACCAGATTGGCGTATGGCCCGACGTACAGCGAGGTGTTGGCAAACGGCAGTTGCACGATGATGCCGATGAAGTAGGCAATGATCGCGTGCAGGTTGAAGCGCCCGTAGATGCCACCGTCGGCGCGGAAGATCGAGGCGATGTCGTAGTTGCCGCGCTTGATCAGGTAGAAGTCGATCAGGTTGATCGACGCCCATGGCACCAGCACCAGCAACAGCGCGAGAATCAGTCCAATGAACTCGGAAATGAAATCCGCCGAAGCACCGAGGGCGACCACGCAGCATCCGGCAAGGATCACGCTCGACAGCACCACGCGCACCTTGATGCTCGGCGTCCACTGGCTGGCGAAGGTCTGAATCGAGGTGATGATCGACAACACCGCGCCATACAGATTGAGCGCGTTGTGGCTGATGATGTTGAGCAGAAACAGCACCATCAGAATCGGCCCCAGCCAGCCGGTGGACTGCTTGACCGCCGCCATCGCTTCAGTGCCTTCCGGCGTCGCCAGCACTGCCACCGCGCCAAAACTGAACGACAGAATCGTGCCCAGCGTCGCGCCCAGATACGTCGCCCAGAAGGGTTTGGCGATACCGATGTCTGCTGGCAGATAACGCGAATAGTCGGAGACGTATGGCGAGAAGCTGATCTGCCAGATGATCCCCAGCGACACCGTCGCCAGCCAGCCTGAGAGATTGAAACTGCCGCGCGTCAGGAAGTCCGCCGGCAAGTCATGGGCGAAGATGTAGATGAAGCCTGCGAGCAATGC
This sequence comes from Pseudomonas sp. Sample_21, assembly GCF_004307525.1. NCBI lineage: Bacteria > Pseudomonadati > Pseudomonadota > Gammaproteobacteria > Pseudomonadales > Pseudomonadaceae > Pseudomonas > Pseudomonas sp. Sample_21. Next base: position 71,832 of record NZ_RCNZ01000106.1, read on the forward strand.
GCCGCCCATCACCCAGGTGCCGATGCGGTTGAGGGTGTGGATGAAGTTGTAGCCGATCACACCGATCGCCGTGGCGGCCAGCGCGCCGATCAGAATGCTCAGCGGCGCTGGCACTGACGGCGCAATGCCGACGATGGATTTGCCCGCCAGCACGATGTTGGAAATGAAGAAACCGATGTAGATGAGCGCCGCGAAGAACACGATCAGCAGTGCGCCATAACGACCGAACTGACCGCGACTCTGGACCATTTGCGGAATGCCCATGCGCGGACCCTGCGCCGAGGCCAGCGCAATCACCACGCCGCCGATCATATGCCCCAGCGCAATCGCCAGCAGCCCCCAGAACAGATTGAGGTGGAACACCTGAACCACCATGGCGCCGGTGACGATGGGCAGTGGCGCGATGTTGGTGCTGAACCAAAGAGTGAACAGATCGCGGGCCTTCCCGTGGCGTTCCGCGAGTGGGACGTAATCGACCGTATGATTCTCGATCAACGGATCTTGCCGGGACATCTGGGACATATGCATGAACTCGAGTTTGTCTGTTTTTATCTTTGTATGAAGCCAAACCGGGAGGACTCTTGGGTCGCCCCTCAGATGCAGACCATATTATGGTATTCCAAACTTTGCACAAGCCTGATCCGCTGATTCTGTCGCTGTCTGATCCGCTATCCTCGCTGATCCCACCCCTGACCGGCTAGCTGAAAGCCCCATAAACACTGAGTTTCCGACGAAAGCGGCACGTTTATCGGTTCACCAGAAAAGCTCTTGCAAGATATGTATTACGGTATACCATCAGACCTACAAACCATAAAAACCGCGTCACACCACCCGAGGACCACCCAATGATCGATGCTGCCATTTACAAACAAGTCATGGGCTCGTTCCCGTCCGGCGTCACCGTTATCACCACGCTGGACGACGACGGTCAGATCGTCGGCCTGACCGCCAGCGCGTTCAGCTCGCTGTCGATGGACCCGGCGCTGGTTCTGTTCTGCCCCAACTACAGCTCCGACTCCTATCCCGTGCTGATCAAGAACAAACGCTTTGCGATTCACCTGTTGTCCAGCGTGCAGCAAAGCGAGGCCTATGCCTTCGCGCGCAAAGGCAAGGACAAGGCGCAGGGCATCGAGTGGACGTTGAGCGAACTGGGCAACCCGATCCTCGCCAATGCCACGGCGGTGATCGAGTGCGAGTTGTGGCGTGAATACGAAGGTGGCGACCACGCGATCATGGTCGGCGCGGTGAAGAACCTGATCGTCCCCGAGCAGGTCGCCGGACCGCTGGTGTATTGCCACGGCAAGATGGGCGCGTTGCCGGTTGTGGCGTGATTTCACCAGATCTCGGATATCCCATGTGGGAGCGAGCCTGCTCGCGAAAGCGATGGGTCAGTTGTTACATTTTTGACTGACCCGACGCCTTCGCGAGCAGGCTCGCTCCCACAGGTTTTGGTGTTGCCTGGGCGACCGTGTCAGGTCCTAAACCGGCTCACCAACTGATTCAACGTCTGCGACAACGCCGTCAGGTTCTGCGCATCCTGCCGAGTCGAATCCGCCAGGCTCGCCACCAACTGCGCATCGCCATGAATCTGGCTGATGTGCCGATTGATGTCCTCTGCCACTTGATGCTGTTCCTCCGCCGCCGTGGCGATCTGGGTGTTCATGTCGCGGATCACGTCGACCGATTCACGGATCAACTCAAAACTCGCCCGTGCCTCGTTGATCGACACCACGGTTTCCTGCGACACCTCAAGGCTGGCGTGCATCTGCTTGCCCATCTGGTGGGTGCGCCGCGCCAGATTGCCGAGCAGTGCGTCAATCTCACCGGTGGAATCCGAGGTGCGTTTGGCCAGCGCCCGGACTTCATCGGCGACCACGGCAAAGCCCCTGCCCTGTTCACCGGCGCGCGCGGCTTCGATGGCGGCGTTGAGCGCGAGCAGATTGGTCTGCTCGGCAATCGAGCGGATGGTGCCGAGGATCGACTGAATGTCGTTGCTGTCCTGTTCCAGTTGCTGCATCGACTCGGCACTGTGGCCGATCTCCTGACTCAGGCGCCCGACGTTGCTGACCGCTGCGTCGATCTGCTGCTGCCCGGTGTGTGCCTGACGCTGACCGTTGTCTGCTGAATCGGCCGCTTGGCTGCACGAACGCGCGACCTCGTTGGAAGTGGCGACCATTTCGTGAAACGCCGTAGACACCATGTCCACCGCCTCACGCTGACGCGAAGCGACGTCGGCCATTTCCGCCGAGACTTCGGTGGCGCTGCCAGAGCTGCTGTGAATCTGCCCCGCTGCCTGGCCGATGCGCTGAATCAACGTACGAATCGCTTCAAGAAACTGGTTGAACCAGCCCGCCAGTTGCGCGGTTTCATCCTGCCCACGTACTTCCAGTCGCGCAGTCAGATCGCCCTCGCCCTGGGCAATGCCTTCGAGTCCGCTGGCGACACCACGAATCGGCTTGACCATCAACCCGGCAAACCACGCGCCGGCCATTGCAAACAACAGTGCGCAAACCACAGCGATCGCGCCGATCAGCCAGGTCAAATGCGTCGCCCCGGCCATCACTTCGCTCGCCTTGACCAAGCCGACAAACCGCCAGCCCAACGCCTGCGAGGGCCAGACCAGCGCCATGTAATCCTCGCCGGCCAGTTGCACCTCGACCAGGCCTTTGCCCGCCTCGGCCAGTTGCTGATAACCGTCGCCGAGATCGCTGAGTTTCTTGAAGTTGTGCGCCGGATCGCTCGGGTCGACCAGCACGGTGTTGTTGGCTTCCATCAACATCAGATAACCGCTCTCGCCGAGGCGGATCTGCTTGACCAGATCGGTCAATTGCTTGAGCGACACATCGATGTTGACCACACCGGCATTGCTGCCCAACTGGTTGTTGAAGCTGCGCACAGTGCTCACCAGCACCACGTCATCCGCCGCCCAGTAATAGGCCTCGGTGCGCAGGGTTTTGCCGGGATTGGCCATCGCGGTTTTGTACCAGGGCCGGGTGCGCGGATCGTAGTTCGCCAACTTCGCATCGCCCGGCCAGAACAGATAACCGCCCTGCTCGGTGCCGACAGATAGATAGGTGTAGGCCGGATGCGCCTTAGCCAGACCGTCGAACAGTTTGAACAGCTGTTGATCCTGCGGCCCCATTGGCACTTGCGCGGCGTCGCTGCTCAGGTAGCGTTTGAGGCTGGTGTCGATGCTCTGCAGTTGCGGATGCTCGGCCAGATAGGCAACGTTTTGGCTGATGCCCTCGAAAAACAGCTGCATCGCGTTTTCCACCTGACGCACCTCGCGCCCGGTGCTGTCGGTAAAGGTGTCGCGCGCGCCCTCGCGGACATTGAGGATGATCAGCGCTGCCACCAGTAACACCGGCAGGCTGGCGATTACCGCAAACGCCAGAGTCAGTTTTTGTTTTATGTTCATTGCTTGCGCCTTCCTTGTTCGAAGTGTCGGTCAGAAATATTTTGCGGATATTCCGTATTATGGTATACCAATATTCAATCAACCGAACAGCCGTCCTCGAAGGCGTGCTTGAATGGTGAGAAGACTCGCGAGCGCACAGCGCTCACGTCAGTTCGACAGGCCCGCATACGACCGGCCAATTACAAAAGACTCGAGGTAGCGTCATGAAATTTTCCCTGTTCGTACACATGGAACGCTGGGACGAAAGCGTCAGCCACCGCCAACTGTTCGAAGACCTGACCGAACTGACGCTGATGGCCGAGGCTGGCGGTTTCAGCACCGTGTGGATCGGCGAACACCACGCCATGGAATACACCATCTCCCCAAGCCCGATGCCGCTGCTGGCCTACCTCGCAGCAAAAACCACGACCATCCACCTCGGCGCCGGCACCATCATCGCGCCGTTCTGGCACCCGCTACGCGTCGCCGGCGAATGCGCCCTGCTCGACGTGATCAGCAACGGCCGCATGGAAGTCGGTCTCGCCCGTGGCGCCTATCAGGTTGAATTCGACCGCATGGCCGGCGGCATGCCCGCCTCGAGCGGTGGCCAGGCCCTGCGCGAAATGGTCCCGGTGGTCCGTGCCCTGTGGCAAGGCGACTACGCCCACGACGGCGACATCTGGAAATTCCCCACCTCCACCAGCGTGCCGAAGCCGATCCAGAAGCCCAACCCACCCATGTGGATCGCCGCCCGCGACCCGGATTCGCACAACTTCGCCGTCGCCAACGGCTGCAACGTCATGGTCACGCCATTGATGAAAGGCGACGAAGAAGTCCTCGACCTGAAGAACAAATTCCAGACCGCACTGGACAACAACCCAGACGTACCGCGCCCACAACTGATGGTGCTGCGCCACACCCACGTGCACACCGCTGATAACCCGGACGGCTGGAAAGTCGGCGCGAAAGCGATCTCACGTTTCTATCGCACCTTTGATGCGTGGTTCGGTAACAAGCAGACACCGGTCAACGGCTTCCTCGCGCCGAGCCCGGAAGAGAAGTTTGCCGGACGTCCGGAGTTTGAGCTGGAGAGCCTGCACAAGACCGCGATGATCGGCACGCCGGAAGAGATCATTCCGCGGATCAAGTACTACCAGGAACTGGGGGTGGATGAGTTCAGTTTCTGGTGTGACAACAGCTTGCCGCATGAAGAGAAGAAGAAATCGCTGGAGTTGTTTATCAGGGATGTGGTGCCGGCGTTTCGGTAACCCCCTACTGGCTCGGCCCGGTAAATTAAAACGCCCCGGCAGAGTTCGGGGCGTTTTAGTTTTACGTCGGCTCGTCGTCCCAAAAATTGCCAGCGGGTGCGTATTGGCCATCTCGGAAAACGGCGCACCAACCAAAACTTCGGTAGAACATTTCAAGATCAATGATCTGGTACAAGCCTTCGCTAATTTTACCCAAGGTAATCAGACCATTGGCATAGTGGGTGTATTGACCACCCGCCCCGGCGACCGCACGTCGTTCCAGTTCCTCACGACTCCAGCCCGATACGATCCCGGATGATTCAGGGACTGTATCCGAGAAGGAAATTTCGAATTGCGTTGAAACCTTGCAAATACACGGAATCCGTTGCTGTCTGAGCAAGTCATCGGAGATCAGGTTGTCAGGGAAATGAATATTTAATTTCAAATGGCTCAGGTTCCGATGAGGCTACGCTGACCCGGCCGGGTGACATCGTAAACATGCTGCTCGCAAGCCTGCCCAACAAACTGAAACTCCACCAGGTAGACCTTGCTTCGCTCCGGGGTAAAAGTACTGTTCAGCGGCCCGCAGCTATAAGTATTGCCAGTGCCCATGCCGTTGGAACGCCCCGACACCTCGAAAGGTTCGTCGGCATTGGCTTGCGTTTCCAACTGAGGGAAGTGCTTGAACGTGGCGCTATTGGCCGCTTCGCTGACTTTGGCGATCCAGCCGAATACCTTGCCCCGCCCGGAATCCACCACAGTACCCAGCACTTCCATTCGCCGATCGGGATCTGAAGCCTGGCGAACCGAGAACTCGACAGGGTATGTGTAACCTGTCGCTTTCATGATGATTTTGGCGTGTTGTGCATCTGGTGTTACCGTTTTTTGCTGAAGTTGGACACCCTCCTTTAAAAGACTGGGGGAAGAGTCTCTGACGTTGGAATGGCAGCCTGCAATCAGGAAAACAAAAGGCAGCAAAAGTCCGGGTTTAATCAATTTTTATTACCCTTTCAAAGAGTAGCGGCCAGATTTGTCGGGCTCAACAAACCTGCCCCGCTACAACCACCATTAAATAAAGTCAAAAGACAGTAATGGACTTGAACATCAGGACATTCTGCCCATCCATGCCGCTGCGAACTCTAAAATTCATCAATACCTTCAATTACGCCATTCACTGCCCCCCGAGGCAGCAACGCCTCATGGACAAGGTTGCCAAAGTCTTTACTCCAGACCAGCCTGTCCGCATGCTCCGTTTTTTGAAAATAAATAAACAGACCGGCGTCCCCCAAGAAGGTGCACGTCATATCTTGCACGCCTTCTAAAATGGCGGACTCCCCTTTGAAGAAATAACGATGCGCGGAAGCAAATAATTCTTTTGCAGAAATCGCTGAATCGCCCTCCTCTATATTTTCAAATTCCATTTTTGCGTAGAAGTTCACGGCAGTTTTAAGTTCGACGACATCCACGACATCAAGGAGCCTTTCCCCACCAACAAACAACGAAAACAAGCCGTTTACCCAGAAACAACTTGAATCAGTCCAATCCCTCACTACATCAAACTGAATTGAGAATATAAACGGATCGCCGTAAATCATTTCAATGTTACTCCTAGCGCCTTTTGTACCGCCGCCGGTGACAAAAGGGGACGGTCCCCTTTTTTTCGCTTTTTTTACGTTCGACACGAATTGAAAGGTGATTCAAAGGTGGCCTGCGCCAATTTACCCTCCAATATATTAAATATCAGCATTTAGTTTATAAAAAACGGACTTTCCAAAAATCTTTACCTGCATCCACCCAATACTTTTCTCGTGACGGAATCAAGTAGCTGAAATCGCTAGATTCAGCAATCCAACCCGGATGCACATACTCCTCATGAAATCGACCGTCATCCACATGCATGAAAATCTTTCGATCAAAATTCACGTAAAACAGAGGAAGCCGCGAGCGTATGACATTTGCATTTTTGAACAATTCCGAATCCAGACCTTCGCCTGTGAGATAGTAGTTTTCAATTCTTTCGAAAACATCCGACTCAGCCCCAATAAAGCCTTGCAATTCGGAAGACAACAAAATCTTCACACTCGGCCCTTGAAGATACGAAGGAAAGTTCTAAGCTGTCATCTTCAAGATTCCATTCCTGAATTTCAGGCAGGATCGTTCGTATTGCTCTTGCGTCATAGTTCCGTTACTCAATGACGCTCTAAGACTCTTGTCAACGTCAAGCGTAAAATTACGTTTTTCATCAACAACCCAGTAGCACTGAGCTGACTGAACAAAAAAACCGATACTTTTTTTGCCGTCCCACAGGTCATCAAAAACTTCTTGATCAATGGTCATTTCTTAAACTCTAAAAATTCTTCTTGGGAAAAAGGGGGACAGCCCACCTTTTACTAAATGGTAGATTTTTTCGGCCGTCCCGGGCTCCCTCGCTGCACACGACGACCGATCATTGCCTCGACTTCAACAGCAAACTTTGGGCCGCCAAAAACATTACTTCCATTGGTCGCGGCACTAATCTGGTCAACCACTTCTGACTCTAAGTCTTAAAGACACTCATGAAAAATCATCAATCATTTTATCTAACGTAAGTCATCGAGACAAGTAACCAGGGAGCGAGCTAACCAATGCTCGATCAGCCTCGTGTTCCGCCCCTTTACGCCCCTTCAACATAATCTTTGATTTTTGAAAGTTTGCTGGAAGCCCAATATACAGACATGAGAATAGACAACGGCAGGCACAACTATTTAAACACCATTTCAAAATCCGGTTCAAAAAACAAATACATAACAGCCATCAACAAGAAAACCATAACTAAAGTAATCGTCATGAATACAGTCCAAACGAACCCTGCCAGACTTAAGTACATAATCAGCTAAAGCACAATATTTTTTATTTCGCACCACAGTCACACCAAACAAGGAAGTTCACCTGAGGCCATCCGCAGCGATGACTTTCAAAGATACTTTTACAAAACCTGCTCCAACTGAAAACACAAGATCCCCGCCACTATATACTGCAGGGCCATACCCTCCGGGAATGTAGGAAAATGCGTCCTTCACCGGGTTGTAATTAGACGGGCTACCGCCCCAAAAAAATGATTATAAATGTCAGACCCGCCTTCAATAGTGAGAAATGGGGACAGACCAAGTTTTTAGAGTGTTTTCTAAACGTGACCTACCCCCACCTATTCTTTTTCACAGAAAATTTGATTTTTTATTTTTTCACAAAATTTTCCAGAATTTTATTTTTCTCAGACAATAAGGCTCTGACAAAATCAGCGTCAAATTCCATTATCAAACCAATGGCATCCTTGATTTTCCACCGATGAAGTTCCGGATGTTCAACCATTGCGATCAAATGCTGCTTCAGCAGCGGTAGGTACTCTGAATACTTTTCACGATGCACGAAAGAATATATTTCCGATATTTCAAAAGGCCTCTCGTTGGCCAGAGCGATTATTTTTGAAAGCACATCATATACCTGACGCCTCGCTAATTCCTTTCCACTGACCTCAGCGGCATTTGCGAAATACATCGTCACTGCCATCAATATATGCCGATATGTATCATCGTACCCATGGAGTCTATGGGTATAAATACCCTCAATAATCTCTGGGCGACGCATATATTCTTCCAGCACTATCAAGCCGTTATGGACGCCCCAGCTGGTGAGAAGTTTAGAAGCCTGAAAACGCTCCATTTCATTCCCACTGTTGAGCAGTTGCCTCACTGCGGCCATTCTTTCTTCTGAAATGTCTTCTCGGTCAAGGTCACCCGCCTCCACAGCGTAATCGGCGTGTTCCGGAATACCATTGAGCAGTTCGTATGTTTTGGGATCCATCGCCTTCACCTATTTTTTCACCGGTTTAATGTAGTCAGCCGGAACACAACCTTTGATCAAACATTCCCCATCCCTCGCAGCGCTTGCCAAATCTGTCTCTGCTCTGTCTAATGAGGTTTGATTTTTTGGCGTGGGATTGTTCGTAAATTTATCACGCGCCGCATCGACTTTCGTCTGCAACTCCGTTGTCACTTCCTGATTTGTCAAAAATTTAGTGTTTGGCAATACACCGGAATCAATGTCCTGTTGCAATCTTTTTACGTCAATCTCAATTTTGTTCGTACCGTAATCTTTTGGGTTTGACGTTGTGCTCGGGTCGGTAACAGAAATATACGGCGAGTTTTCAGCGTTACCACCGCGTACATGTGATTGAACGCTACCGGTCCCGTCTATATTTGGCGGAACTAAATCGCCATTTTCGTTAAGATGCGCTTTCGGTTTTCCGTTTCCATTCACGGTGGCACTGAAATCGTCATCGCTGCGCACAACAATATCACCCGCGCCCTTTACGCCTCCAGACCCACCAAGATTACCGTCGACATCTGGTGAATGAGAAGCGCTGTTTTTGGTCGTTCCTTTGCTACCGCCCGGTTTACCACCGCCCGCGACATCTGCGGCTACGCCTGCGGCATCTGCCCAAAACGCGGCGCTTTCACCATCACGCTGAACTACAATCTCTCTGATGATCGTGTTTTGCGCAGTTTGGTTATTCTCCGTAATGATCCAGCCTACGTTTGCAGCTGCACATATATCCCCACTGAGCCTCAGCTGCTCTGCCAGTTCGCGAATTTTTGGCTGATCGGCTAGGAGCTGATCCGAAAGCTGCTTGCAGGCACTCAAGTTTTTCTGACAGAGGCTACCCAACTCCGCATTTCGCTGCTCATCCAGATTGGCATAACGCTCTCGCACTTCTGCTTTGCACGTCTCGGATGCGCATTTTGCCTGCTCATCCAGCATTTCCACGATTTCGTGGTGCATAAGGTAGTTGTAGTTAGTAGCGTCCTTCGCAATAGTCGCGCCCTCTTGAAGGTTACCGTCGCTTACGGCTGCCGCAGCGATACCCACTAGTTGGGAGGACATCGACAACAGGTTGCTGTCGTTCTTGACCAGCGTCGCCAACTGTGTAACCAGAGCCTCATTTGCACCCGCCGCCAATGCACCCGTTTTGAAATCGCCACCCGCAGCTTCAGTCAGCAACCCTCCAACAACCGCGTGCAATGCGATTTTTTCGAGACTGCCGTCTTTCCAGCCCTGTTTAGCAGCAAAATCGCCTACAGCATTGAATGCCGCGGCGTTCAGAGTACTCAACAGAGCGCCCGTCAACGCATTACCGAAATCCGCGTGCTGACCGAAAGTCGCGCCCAAAACAGTGGAAGTCATGTTCTGCAGCAGCTGGTTACCGGCGAAACGGCCAATGCCTTCCAGACTGCTCAAGTCAGTCATGACTTGGCCGGTTATCGGATTTGTTGTGGTCTTGAGAATGCTGTCGAAGTAGCCCGCCGTCAGGCCAGCAGTTACTCCTGAAATAACATAGCCAGCCAGCGCATCAGAAGACGTTACATCTTTGAATACAGCGCCAAGGTTGCCACCGTTATTGATAAAACTGGTGGCGGCATTTGTCGCTGCTCCGGTAGCTACAGCAGCATAAGATGCCGCCCAGAACGTGCCCATCCCACTCATCGCCGTCAAAGCTGCCGGTCCAACAACCGCAGCCATCACGATCGCAATGATCATTTGGGACGCCGGGCCAAGCCCCGAGTTGCTGTATTTAAACGACTCGTGAATCTCCTTCACGCGCCGCCAATCAACATCTCCCCGA
>NZ_RCNZ01000004.1:0-4661 GCF_004307525.1 Pseudomonas sp. Sample_21
ACTTGAATTTACCCAGCGCGGTGGCACCATGCTGCTGCGCCAGACAACGAACCGATGAGGCCCGCATGAGCGACTCCCTTGATCTCAGCCTGGACGGTGTAGAACGCCGATCGCTGGCTGACTTCACCGAAAATGCCTACCTCAACTACTCCATGTACGTGATCATGGACCGTGCCTTGCCGCATATCGGCGACGGCCTGAAACCGGTACAGCGGCGTATCGTCTACGCCATGAGCGAGCTGGGGCTGGACGCCGATTCCAAGCACAAGAAGTCGGCGCGTACCGTCGGTGACGTGCTCGGTAAATTCCACCCCCACGGCGACTCGGCGTGCTACGAAGCGATGGTGCTGATGGCGCAGCCGTTCAGCTATCGCTACACGCTGGTCGACGGCCAGGGCAACTGGGGTGCGCCGGACGATCCCAAGTCCTTCGCCGCCATGCGTTACACCGAAGCGCGGCTGTCGCGCTATTCCGAAGTGCTGCTCAGCGAGCTGGGCCAGGGCACCGCTGACTGGGGGCCGAACTTCGACGGCACCCTGCAGGAACCGCTGGTGTTGCCAGCGCGCCTGCCGAACATTCTGCTCAACGGCACCACCGGTATCGCCGTGGGCATGGCCACCGACGTGCCGCCGCACAACCTGCGTGAAGTCGCCACCGCCTGCGTGCGTCTGCTCGATGAGCCGAAAGCCACGGTCGAGCAGCTCTGCGAACACATTCAGGGGCCGGACTATCCGACCGAAGCGGAAATCATCACGCCGCGCGCCGACCTGCTGAAGATGTACGAAACCGGCAAGGGCTCGGTGCGTATGCGCGCCGTGTACCACGTCGAGGACGGCGACATCATCGTTACCGCGCTGCCGCATCAGGTCTCCGGCGCCAAAGTGCTGGAGCAGATCGCCGCGCTGATGCAGGCCAAACCGTCGAAAGCGCCGCAGATCGCCGATCTGCGTGACGAATCCGACCACGAAAACCCGTGCCGCATCGTGATCATCCCGGTCAACAGCCGCGTCGATCACGAAGCGCTGATGCAGCACCTGTTCGCCAGCACTGAGCTGGAATCGACCTACCGGGTCAACGTCAACATCATCGGTCTGGACGGCAAGCCGCAGCTGAAAAACCTGCGTGCGCTGCTGGTCGAATGGCTGGAGTTCCGCGTGCTGACCGTGCGTCGCCGCCTGCAATTCCGCCTCGACAAGGTCGAGCGTCGTCTGCACCTGTTGGACGGTTTGCTGATTGCCTACCTCAACCTGGATGAAGTGATTCACATCATCCGTACCGAGGAGCATCCGAAAGCCAAGCTCATCGAGCGCTTCGCCCTCAGCGAGATCCAGGCCGACTACATCCTCGACACCCGCTTGCGTCAGTTGGCGCGACTGGAAGAAATGAAGCTGCGCGACGAGCAGGACGAACTGCTCAAGGAACAAGCCAAGCTGCAAGCCCTGCTGGGCAGCGAAGCGAAGCTGAAGAAACTGGTGCGCACCGAGCTGCTCAAAGACGCCGAAACCTACGGCGACGACCGCCGTTCGCCAATCGTCGAGCGCGCCGAAGCCAAGGCGTTGAGCGAGCACGATCTGCTGCCGAACGAGAAAGTCACTGTCGTGCTGTCGGAAAAGGGCTGGGTACGTTCGGCCAAGGGCCATGACATCGACGCCACCGGTCTGTCGTACAAGGCCGGCGATGGCTTCAAGACCTCGGCGGCGGGGCGCTCCAACCAGTTTGCCGTGTTCATCGACTCCACCGGCCGCAGCTATTCGGTTGCTGCGCATACCTTGCCGTCGGCCCGTGGTCAGGGCGAACCGTTGACCGGCCGCCTGACGCCGCCACCGGGCGCCTCGTTCGAATGCGTGCTGATGCCCGAAGACGATGCGCTGTACGTGATTGCCTCCGATGCCGGTTATGGCTTCGTGGTCAAAGGCGAAGACCTGCAAGCGAAGAACAAGGCTGGCAAGGCGCTGTTGAGCTTGCCGAACAACGCCAAGGTCATCGCGCCGCGCCCTGTGGCCGATCGTGAGCAGAACTGGCTGGCCTCGGTCACGACCGAAGGTCGCCTGCTGATCTTCAAAATCAGCGATCTGCCACAATTGGGTAAGGGCAAAGGCAACAAGATCATCGGTATTTCCGGTGAGCGCGTGGCCAGTCGCGAAGAATATGTCACGGACATCGCCGTTCTGCCGGAAGGCGCCACCCTGGTGTTGCAGGCTGGCAAACGGACTCTGTCACTGAAAGCCGACGACCTCGAGCACTACAAAGGTGAGCGTGGACGGCGCGGAAACAAACTTCCGCGGGGCTTCCAACGGGTCGATGCGCTGCTCGTCGAAAACCTCAATTAGGCGAGAACGCCTTCCTAGAGCGTTCGATCTGCGATTAAACGCGTAGATCGACGCTTTGGCGCTGGAGTCGGAACGCATATTCACGGATGATATGGCCTTTCAAGCGCCGGCGTGGCCGAGCGTTCTTCATATTTATTGAGTATTTTCACTGTGGTCAGCCTTGTGGCGGCCACCTGGACGGGATGATGACTGCTCTACGCCCCCTTATTTTGTTGCTCGCCGGCGTTCTTGGCCTGGCGGGTTGCAGCGTTCACCAGCCGGTGTCGCTGTACCAACTGGACAGCGGAAGTCCGGTTCAGCCTGCGCAAAGCGCGGGCATGGCGGTTTTGCTGGGGCCGGTAGTTGTAGCCGATTACCTGCAACGCGAAACCCTGCTGCAACGTCAACCGGACGGCAGCCTGCAAGCGGCGACCGACGGTCGTTGGGCTGGCAGCCTTTCGTCGGATATCGATCAGCTGCTGATGCGGCAGGTCGCCGGTCACCTGGACAGCCAGCGTGTGGTGCTGGCGCCTGCTACCGCCGGGTTCACGCCCGATGTGCAGGTGTTGCTGACCATCACCCGTCTGGATTCCGGGGCAAAACAGCCGGCGATTCTCGATGCGCAGTGGCGGTTGATCGATCGTCGCGGCAAGGTGCGTGATAATCGCATCATTCACCTGCAGGAAACGCACGCCGGCAGCACCGCGTCCCAGGTGCAGGCACAAGGCGTTCTGTTGCAGCGTCTGGCCGAGCAGTTGTCGGTGGCGCTCAAGCCACTGGCCAACCAGCCGCCCGTGGCCGAGGCACCGCGTAAAGCCGCGCCGAAACCCGCAGCGCCAGCGGCGGATGCCGAGAAGCAGCCGAAGATTCCAATGGCCTCGCCGATTCGTACGGATATGGAAGTGTTTCGCTTCTGAGGCTGGAACGAGTCAGAACAGAGCCCGCCTTGTGCGGGCTTTGTTGTGTCTGGAGGTGGGGTGGAAGATCAAAAGCCCCTCACCCTAACCCTCTCCCGGAGGGAGAGGGGACCGATTGGGGGATATTCGATAGCTACACCGACGTGAACGCGCGGAGGTGAATCCATAATCGCCAAGATCTGTCAGGTCGATATATGGCGCCAGACACCTCGGTCGGTTCCCTCTCCCTCTGGGAGAGGGCTAGGCTGAGGGGCTTTTCAGGGATGCACACATTCCAGTAACGCCGCGCACAAAAAAGCCCGCAGACAATCACTCGTCTGCGGGCTTTTGCGGATCGGGCCTAAGCCTTACGCCCGGCGCTCATGCATCCGCGCCAGTTGCCGCTCCAGCATCGACGGATAAGGCTCCATCAACCGCTCCACACAGCACGCGCCCTCAGGGCTGGCGATCGGCCGGATCCGCGCACGCTGGCGGATCAACGCGTCATCGCTGATCTTGCGTTCAACCAGTAGCAGATTGCGGCTGTGTTGCGACAAGGCCAGTGCATCCTGGGCCGAATCGGTCAGCAGCAGATCAATCTGGCTCAGGCCGAACAACTCATCGCCCAAGGTCAGGCCCAGCTGCAATTGCAGGGTGATGCCGCTGTCTGCGACCTCGATCTGCAACTGATGACCCAGAGCACGCAGCAGTTCGCCGCAGCAGATGGCATTGGTCAGGTAATCGTCGCCGCAATCTTCGGTGTGGAACAGCAACAGCGTGCTGCCATCGTTGAGGGTTTCGATTTCGCCCTGATAAAGAGAAGCAGCCTGCTCGAGGCAGTCGCGATAGCGTTCCTGCAATTCTTCCAGACGTGCGCGAGGCAAGCGGCGCAATTGTTCCTGCGAACCCAGTTGCACGGCCAGTACGGCGGTATGCTGCGGAACGTCAGGGCTCGGTTTGCGCGTGAGCGGTTGGACGGCGCCGTTCAGCGATTCGTCGCGCAGGTCGGCGAAGGCGTCATCGTCATCATCGTCTTCGACGGTGCTGACCAGGTGACGCGGCGCCGGTTTCTTCGCGGCCAGCGGGCGGCTTTCGTCGAAACTTGGATCGCGCAGGTTACGCACCTCGAATTCAGGCTCGTCTTCTTCCTCGGCGAATTCCGGCTCGGGTTCAGGTTCAGGCTCCGGTTCCGGGGCGTAGCTGGCGTGCAGCTGGCGCGCCAGATCGCCGATTTCATCCTGGCGATCGATGCCCGGTGTATGCGCGTCGATGCGGCGCAGCCACACACGCAATTGCAGCAGTGGCGTCGACAGATAACGGCCCATGCGCAGGCTCAGAGCCAGCGACAGTGCCAGCAGAATCGCGCTCAGAATGCCCATGCTTTGCAGGCTGATGGTCATTGGCTGCTGGAACTGATCCATGTCCAGGCTGATGCGCAGTTGCCCGGCCGTCACGT
>NZ_RCNZ01000082.1:0-81209 GCF_004307525.1 Pseudomonas sp. Sample_21
AAATATCAAGGGCTTGCATGACATATGTCATGCAAGCCCTTGATATTTATGGTGCAATGGAGATGTTTTCCACGCTCCTGACTGGCCATTCCGTCACCGTCTGGTGTTTGGAAATCCACTCCTTTCTTCAGCGTCGACTGCATCCATCAGCGAGTAAGCGTTTCCGGCGCCACCACCCACACACTACAAGGCATTTTGTACAACAGATGCTCGACCGTACTGCCAACCAGTCGGGCGATTCCTCGATGGGTGACGCGGCCCATTACGATCACATCGATGTCGTAAGCATCGGCATAGCTGGAAAGCACCTTGGCGGGATCGCCCACAATCATGTGCTGGTTCTCTGCCGGAATGTTGTTACGTTCAGCCAACGCCTGGAAGGCTTCGCCTTGGGCCTCGAACAGTTTTTTGGCTGCGCTGGAAGAAAAGATCGCGGACGCGTTATTGAAGCCGAATTCGGCAGCGCTGATCGATGACAGGTCGTGGGCATAAATCACGTCCAGGCTGCCATTGCAGACACTGGCCAGTCTTGCTGCTTCGCGCAGGATCCGATCGTTGAGGCCCTGGTATTGGCCATCACGATGGAAGGGGTCGACCGCCGCGACGATTCGGCGCGGCAGAGCGTTTTGAGCGTGGCTGACAAAATGCAGCGGCACCGGGCATTCGCGCAACAGGTGGATGTCCAGCGGGGTGAACATCAGTCGCGACAGAACTGATTCGTGCTCCAGAGCCTTTATAAGGACAGCCATCGGCTGTTCTTTCAAATGAATGAGGATTTCCTTCAAAGGATTGTCCACCCAGACGACCTCGGTGGTGACGGTCACTCCGATCTTGCGCAACGGCCGGGCCTGGTCTTCGAGCCATTGATGATGGCGTTCGACATAGCCCAGGCGCATCTGCTCCAGGGCTTGCTCGTTGACCATTCCTGCGGTCGCCAGGCCCTCCAGATAATCAAACGCGACAATATGCAGTGCGGCATCCGACGCTTTGGCCAGTGCGGCGGCGCGGTCGAACGCCGGACTGTTTTTCATCAGCGGCGACACGACCAGCATGAAACGCGATTGCTCAGACATGACAGAACTCCCGAGGGTAGTCACCCAGGCATTGCGCTGCATGCCTGGAAACAGTGAGTAGTGGGGCATGCGCTTATCGTGGAGCGAGCCAGCAGGGCGGGGTTGATATTTATCAACCAGACATCAGCGCGTGGCCGTGAGCGGATATACGGTCGGGCAATACCACTGATCCTCGGATAGTTGACCATTATCAACTAAGACCCCGCCGTCCCGGCTCAAGCTCTGCCTTGCACTCACACGCCGGCGGAGGGAAAGCCATCATGGCCACCATGAAAGCCGCAATATTCGTTGAAAAAAATCGCATCGTGCTCGATGACAAGCCGATTCCCGAGGTCGGGCCGCTGGATGCGTTGATCCGCGTGACCACCACCACCATTTGCGGCACCGACGTGCATATCCTGCGCGGCGAATACCCAGTGGCCAGAGGACTGACCATCGGCCACGAACCGGTCGGCATCATTGAGCGATTGGGCTCGCAAGTACTCGGTTTTGTCGAAGGGCAGCGGGTGATCGCCGGGGCCATCACCCCCAGCGGGCACAGTTACGCGTGCCTGTGTGGCTGCGGCTCGCAGGACGGCCCCGACACCCGGCACGGCTTCAAGGCCATCGGCGGCTGGAAGTTTGGCAACACGATCGACGGTTGCCAGGCCGAGTACGTGTTGGTGCCGGATGCACAGGCCAACCTGTGCCCGATCCCCGATCAGTTGAGCGATGAACAGGTGCTGATGTGCCCGGACATCATGTCCACCGGGTTCTCGGGGGCGGAGCGGGGCGAGATCGCCATCGGCGACGCTGTCGCGGTGTTTGCATTGGGCCCGATCGGCCTCTGTGCCGTGGCCGGAGCACGGCTGAAGGGCGCCACCACGATTATCGGTGTCGACGCGGTGGCCGAACGCATGGCCATGGCGCGCCAGCTGGGCGCGACCCATACCGTCAATTTCAAGGACGGCAATGTGGTGGAACAGATCATGGCATTGACCGATGGCCGTGGCGTGGATGTGTCCATCGAAGCGCTGGGCACCCAAGGCACGTTCGAGTCGGCATTGCGGGTGCTGCGCCCGGGCGGGCGTTTGTCCAGCCTCGGGGTGTATTCCAGCGATCTGCACATCCCGCTCGGCGCGTTTGCCGCCGGATTGGGCGATTACAGCATCGTTTCCACCCTGTGCCCGGGCGGCAAGGAACGCATGCGTCGACTGATGGCCGTGGTGCAGAGCGGCGCCGTCGATCTGTCACCGCTGGTGACTCACCGTTTCAGACTGGACGACATCGAGCAGGCGTATGAGTTGTTCGCTCATCAACGCGACGGGGTCATGAAAGTCGCAATCACTCCTTGAAAGCACCTTGGCGTGCCGCTGAAACCGGGGTTTCCATGAACATCAAGATCACTGAAAAACACGCTCCCCACGGCTGGGTCGTGCACATGGATGACTGGGATGTGGGCTTCATGAGCCTCAAGGCTGCGCAGGAATTTGTCGAGGTGCTTGAGGCCCGTATCAACGCCCCTCACGAGTGGCCGAATGCGTTTGCCCAGCCGTTGCCAGCAAGGCCGGTAACGGCTCGCCGCATCAGCGCAAGCGTTGAATGCTCGCCATAAACCGAGTGCAGCAGGGTGCGCAAATCCTGCGGGACGCTACCCATCATGAATGAGGTTTTTGATCTGTCCGGCGCCGCTGCGGCGTTGGGGATCGGCATGCTCATCGGTCTTGAGCGTGAACGGCACAAGGGCACTGGCGATGCGCGACACTGCGCCGGCTTGCGCACGTTCGCCATTACCGCGCTGTTGGGGTATGTCGCGCTACAGGTCGGCGGTGGCCTGCTGCTGGGGATCGTCGCCGGCTGTGTCACGTTGCTGACCAGCGTTGCGTACTGGCGTAGTCAAAGCGACGACCCTGGGCTGACCAGCGAGGTGGCGTTGATCACCGTGCTGATCCTGGGCGCGTTGTGCGCAACCGCGCCGGCGCTGGCCATTGCCCTTGGCGTGGTGATCGCGGGCCTTTTGGCGTATCGCCAGGCGCTGCATCACTTTGCCAACAGCCAGTTGTCCGAAACGGAAATGCGTGACGGCCTGATCCTGCTGATCGCAGCGCTGGTGATACTGCCTTTGGCACCGGACCGATATATCGGCCCGTACGCCGCGATCAATCTGCGCACCATTTGTACCGTGACGGTGTTGCTGATGCTGGTCGGCGCGTTCGGCCACATTGCCGTGCGCGCCCTGGGCTCGCGCTATGGCTACGTCATCAGCGCGATTGCATCCGGCTTCGCCTCCAGTACCGTGACGATCGCGACCATGGGCCAACGCCTTGCCCATGAGCCGGACAACATCCGCATCCTCAGCGCGGCGGCGATTTTTTCCAATCTCGCGACGGTGATACAGATCGGCCTGATCCTGACGATGGTTGATGCGGATCTGCTGAACAGTTTATGGGCGCCACTGCTCTTCGGCTTGATCGCTACGATGTTGTACGGCGCCTGCCTGATGTTCCCCGACCCCACGCGAGGGAGCCGCAGCAAGCCGGTCGACACGGCAGGAGCGTTCAATCTGAAACTCGCGGTCATCGTGACACTGACCCTTACCGGCATCACATTCGTCTCCTCGGCCATGCTCAGCCACTTTGGTCAGGCAGGCTTGTGGCTGACCGCAATGCTTTCGGGCTTTGCCGATGCGCACTCTGCCACAGCGTCCATCGCCAGCCTGGCCAAGGCGGGCCAGGTGCCTTATGACTCGATAGCGGTGCCAGCGCTGATTGCCGTCAGCAGTAACTCGGTGAGCAAATGCGTGGTGGCGTGGGTCAGCGGCGGCAGGCGTTTCGCTGCCTGCGTGATCCCGGGCCAGGTATTGCTGACCTTGGCCATGTGGGCGGGCACTGTGCTGTTTTGAGCGCGATCGGTGCTCTTGCTGATAAAGATCAAGCTGCCAATGGCCACAGCATTCACCCTGAAGTCTGTTTCTCCTGGCTGGCCGCATGCCGAGGTATCCCATGTCACAGACTCCGCGTTTACTGTTGATCGCTCCTTCAGCCATGGAGCGCACGCCGGCGTTCGAGCGCGCGGCTGCACTGGCCCAGGCCATGCAGTTGCCGCTGCACATCGTGGCCTTCGACTACTTGCAGGCGCTGGCCGTGGCAGGGCTGTTTGCCCCCGAGCAGATCCGCCTCGCCCGCGATGGTTATCTGCGCACTCACCGGCAGTGGCTCGCAGAGCAGGCTTCATTGCTGGCGAGGCATCAGATCATGGTCACCAGCGAAGTGATGTGGGTCCAGGATCCCTTCGCCGAGATCCTGCAGTTCATCAACGAAATGCCGTTGCTATTGATCATCAAGGATGTGCAGCACGAGTCCGTCCTGGAGCGTATTTTCTACACCCCGCTGGACTGGCAACTGTTGCGCGATTGCCCGGTGCCGGTGCATCTGGTGACCGACGACACCCATCCGCGCCTGCGCCGTGTCCTGGCCATCGTCGATGTCTTGCGCAGCGAAGAGCAGGACTGCCTGTTCAACGATCAGATCATTGATGCCGCCGCCCAACTCGCCGCGCAGTGCGATGCCGGTCTTGATGTGGTGCATGTTTACGACTGGACGGCGGTTTACGCCACGGACATGGGGTTCGGCGCATTGCCGCTGGCCACCGGGATTCATGAAGCGCTGGGCACTGCGCAGCATGAGGCATTTACGGCCTTGGCCGAGCGCCACGGCGTGCCGGTCTCATGCCGGCACTTCATCGAGGGCGCACCGGTGCGCAGTATCTGCGGGTTCGCCATCGACAAGCAGATTGACGTCATTGTCATGGGCACAGTGCAGCACCACGGCTTGAGCAAGTTGTTAGGCACCACCGCCGAACAGCTGCTGCATCGGGCACCTTGCAGTGTGTTGGCGATCAAGCCGCAACCCACGCTGCAATCCTGAAACACGATCGCCCCGAGGTGCGTCGTTGGCCGACTCACCTCGGGGCGATTCATTTACAGGTCAAGACGATGAATGACCTGGCGTGCGTCGTCCGGATCATTGTGGGTCTCGAAGCCCAGGCTTTTGGCCAGATCGCGCATCGCCGCGTTACTGGCGGCATCGACCGAGTACATCTGGCGGAATCCGTTGCGGCGGGCTGCCTTGATCAGATGCTCCATCAGCAACGTGCCCAAGCCCAGGTGCTGCCATTCATCGGCGACCGTCACCGCGCATTCGCATTGATGGGCGCCTGTGCCGGCATAGCGGCTGATGCCGATTTCGATCAACTTGCCGTTCTCGTGAACCAGTGCAATGAAGGCGGTGCGCTGTTTGTTATCGGTGTCCATCAACTGGTCTAGCAGAGCGGTGCCGGGTTCGCTGATCTGGGCGAGAAAACGCATGTGCCTGGATTCGGGCGACAGGCGCTTGATGAAGTCGTATTCGCGCAGGCGATCCTTCTCCGTGAGGGGCCGGATCAATACATGGCGGCCGTCCTTGAGCGCCTCAATCCAGTATTGTCCGGCGACCGCCGCATAAGCGGCCACGGCCTGATCGTTGTGGTCTTTGACGGTGAGCATGATCATTCTCCATCCGGTTCGAGAGGCTGGCGGGCGGTTGGAAAACCGTCCGCTTGCCTTCCTTCTACGCGGTTGCCCACGGCGACATCTGATCTACATCAGACGCCTCTTTCATTGACCCGGGCTTGATGTAAATCAACGCCGGGCAAGGGCGAGCGGGCGCAGTCTTGAAGCCTGCCGGCCCACCGCGCCGGTGCCGAGCGGAGGTGTGTGATGGGCCAATATGAACGTCTGTTGCTGGTCGCCGACCAGACGCTGCATCAATCGGCGGCGATGCTGCGTGCCATCGCGCTGGCCAAGGCGAGCGGGGCGGCGCTGGACGTGCGGGCCTTTGTCTCGCCGGTGCCGATCACCCATCTGTGGGAGGAAAAAATCGATGACGTGGATGCTCAGCGCTATCAGCGGCGCTACCGTCGCTGGGTGGCCGATGAGCTCGAGCAGCTCAGCAACCAGGGGCTGGACGGCACGGTTGATGTGGTCTTCTCCAGCCATCCGCTGCTGGACATCCTCAAGACCGTCCATGTGCTCAAGCCCGACCTGTTGATCAAGGACGTGCGACTGGAACCGGCGCTCAAACGCGTGTTCATCACGCCGCTCGATTGCCACCTGCTGCGTGAGTGTCCGATTCCGGTGCATCTGGTCAATCAGATTCGCTATGCGTTGCCGCATCGTGTCGTGGCAGCCGTGGACCCGTTCGATCCGGATACCCAAATCAGTGGCTTGAACGACGTGATCATACGGTCGGCGAACGCTTTGGCGGTGCAATGCGACGTGCCGTTGCACCTGCTCTGCGCCTACGATTTGTCCGCTGCCTTCAACGGCGAAGCGCCAGTGGTCAACGGTGGCTGGAACGAAGATTTGGCGAACGAACTGCGTCAGACACTGCATCAGGCTTTTGTCGCCCTTGCCGATCGCCACGGCGTGCCCCCTGAGCGTCGACACTTCGTCATGGGCCATCCAGTGCAGGTCATCAATGAGTTCGTCGAGCAGTACCTGGCCGACGTGGTGGTGATGGGCACGGTTCATCGCGTGGGCATCGAACGCGTGATCGGCAGCACCACCGAGCGCGCCTTGTATTCGGTGCCGGGGAGCATTCTGGCAGTCAAACCAATGGTCGCGGGATGAGCACAATCACCCGCTTCGGATTCATCCAGCGTAAACCTGGCAGGGCTCAATGACTCTGGCGGTTGCAGCCCGACACCATCTGCTTGAGGCCGTCCATGTTGTGGATTCTCACGTCGCGCGCGGTGATTTCCACCAAACCCTGATCGCGCAAGTGGGCAATGCCGCGGCAAATGGTTTCCAGACGCAGCCCAAGGTAGGAGCCGATTTCTTCGCGGCGCATTTTCAGCACGAACTCTTTCGAGGAATAGCCACGGGAGCTGAGGCGTTGCGAGAGGTTGAGCAGGAAAGCCGCCAGGCGCTCATCGGAGTTCATGTTGCCCATGAGCATCAACATGCTGTGATCGCGCACAATTTCCCGGCTCAGCAGTTTATTGAGGTTGTGCTGCAGGGATGGCAGGCTTTGCGCGAGTTTTTCCAGCTGAGCGAAGTGAATCGGACAGACTTCGCTGTCTTCCAGCGCATACGCAGTACACGCGTGTTGATCGATGCTGATGGCGTCCAGCCCGAGCATTTCGCCGGGAATATGAAAACCGGTCACTTGCTCACGCCCATCGACGGAGACCACGCTGGTCTTGAACGAACCTATTCGCACAGCGTACAGCGAGCGCAGCGGATCCCCGGTCCGGTAGAGAGCGGCGCCTTTCTTCACCTTGTATCGCTGCACGATCAGTGTGTCGAGTCGATCAACCTCCGGGCCAGTCAGGCCAAGCGGCAGGCATAACTCGACCACACTGCAGTTGGAACAGGCAGTTTTGAGAATCGGCGGGGGCGAGTGGGCTTCAAGCATGGATAAGCAGCCTCCAATGAGTGTGATAAGCATAGAAGTCTTCGCAGCGCACGTGCCTTTCGTTTGGTTTGTCAGCGTGATTACGGACGAACGGCGGGGAGGGGAATCACAAAGGCAACGGCCTCTGCGCCGCTCTTGTGTCGCAGGGTTGATGGGGAGACTTGATGCATATCAAGCGTGGAGGTTGGCAGAGTTGCAGAATCGTCCAATGGCGCTGACTGGAAATACACGTGATGTTCAGGCTCAAACGCATTCTGTTGATCGCACCCGCTGAAATGACCCGCACCCCGGCGTTTGATCGCGCCCAGGCGCTCGCTCGGGCCAGTGGCGCGTTGCTGCACATCGTCGCGTTCGATCATGTCCAGTCCCTGGCGTTGGCCGGTCTGTTCGACCACGACGCCATGGCGCAAGCGCGTGAAGGCTATTTGCAGATGCATCGCCAGTGGCTGGAGCAGCAGGCCCGGTTTCAACGTGGCGCTGGCGTGCAAGTCAGCACCGAAGTGGTCTGGGCCAGGGCCACGCCGGCCCATGTACTTGAGTACATCAATGACTTTCAAGCCGATCTGGTGATCAAGGATGCTCACCATGTTTCGGCGCTCAATCAAACGTTTCACCAGCCGTTGGACTGGCTATTGGTACGAGATTGTTCCGCCTGTGTGCATCTGGTCACCGAGGCCGCACATCCGAAACCCTTGAAGATCCTGGCGGCCATTGACCTGTCGCATCTCGAGGATCTGACCCAAGGGCTCAACGACCGGATACTCGGCGTTGCATCGACATTGGCGTCGTAATGCGATGCATCGTTGCACTTGTTGAACGTCGCCAATTGGTCGGTGGTAGGTGATGCGGCGATGAGCGTGCCGAACTTGAGCCTGGACCACAGCTTGTGCGATGCGATCAACGATACTCAGCAAGAAGCGTTCGATACGCTGGCCGAGCGCTATGGTCTCGATGAACAGCACAGCCACCTGCTCTCAGGTGTCCCGTACCGGGTGATCGAAGACTTTGCCCGGCAGAACGCGTTCGACCTGCTGGTGCTCGGCATCTGTCACCATCGAGCGCTAGACGGCTTTATCGGCGGCACGGCCGAATGCCTGATGAACCGGGCTCCTTGCAGTTTGATGATGGTCAAGGCAATGCCTGCCAAAGCCTGACCGGTCATCGCAGCAGTTGATGGTAATCGGTTGGGGGTAATCCATCAGTGACTGCGCCCGCCGTGTGCGTATTGCCATTGTTGCCAGGAGTGCCGATATTTCTCATCGGCGCGTTTCTTCGCTTCGCTGAACTTGTGCATGGTGTCTGGAGAAAACGGCTCTTCAAGGACGGCATAGGCCTGGTCGCTGAGCCGATCGGCTTCGTGAAACAGTGCGCCACTGTCATCGATTGCGTCGCGGACATTGGCGGTTGTCATGGCTGGATCATTGATGACCATATCGTGAACCTCGCAAAGCAAGAATGAGGGTGGGTTGCGGACCTGTCATTCTGTGGCCGCATCTGTAACTTTCACGCGTTCGAGCAGCTTGTGACTGTTCCTGATCCGAGATGCGGGCGCAGCCGAGTCATGACTCTATTTCGATCCAGTTTGTCGTCGCAGCGATTGATCCAGATCAATGTCGCTCGCCAGTTTCATCGCCGCTTTGTCGGTTTTCCAGGCGCTTGCGCAAGGGTGGTGGACAAGCCTCGATATTCAGGTTTTTCAGGGGGAGGACGAGCACCAGGGGCCTTGCATATGACATTTATCAAGGAAGTCGCCGGGCTATGGCGCAACCTCGATTGGCGTTGTTGTCTGATTCTTTCGGCCCGGGTCAGCTGCGTGTGACATGAGCGCAGACTTCCATCTCTCTGGAGACAAACATGAGCCAATATCAACACTTGTTGCTGATGATCAACCCGGCGCTGCGCCATTCCCCTGGTGAACAACTGGACGGTTTCGGAATTGATGAATGCCCGGCGCAAGGAACTGCAAGCGCATTACAGCGCTTTGGCGGGGAAATTCGGTGTGACGGCCGAGCACAGGCATAGCAGGGAGGGACATCCCGTGGCGGCGATCAGTGAGTTTGCCGAAGAGCACGATGTGGACGTGATTGTGATGGGCAGGGTTCAACGTCACGGGCTGGAAAAACTGCTGGGAAGTACCACCGAACATATTCTGTACCAGGTTCCCTGCAGCGTACTGGCGGTCTAGAACGAACAACGGTGCGCCTTGCCGAACAGCCCCTTTCCGACTTGTCGACAAGGGGCAGCTGCTGGAAACTTACTCGCCTTTGATGGGCTGAGGTGATAACCCTTGCGCTTCTGTTCATGGATAATTTCGAGCGAGATGATCGTCGTTCCACAACAATCACGAGGCGTTTCCTATGATCCGCGACACCGCTGTAACCCGTTATGGAAAACTCTCAATCATTCTGCACTGGCTGATGCTGGCGTTGTTCGTCGGGGTGTATGCGTGCGTCGAAATCAAGGGCTATCTGCCCAAGGGCAGTGAGGGGCGCAGCATGCTGATGGGCCTGCATGGCCTGTTTGGCGCCAGCATCTTCGCCTTGGTGTGGATTCGCCTGATCGGCCGCCTGACTCCGCGTCCGCCGATCATCCCCAAGCCACCGGCGTGGCAGACCGCAATCGCGCACCTGACACACCTGGCGCTGTATGGATTGATGATTGTCACACCGCTCCTCGCGTGGCTGATGCTCGCGGCGGGCGATAAGCCGTTTCCGTACTTCGGCTTCCATGTGCCGGCGCCGGTGGCTATTGATCCGGACCTGGCCAAACAACTCAAGTACTGGCACGAATGGATTGGCAGTGCCGGCTACTGGCTGATCGGCCTGCACGCGCTGGCGGGGTTGTTCCACCATTACTGGGTGAAGGACAACACGTTGCAGAGGATGTTGATTGAGCGTGCCCGCTCTTGAGGCAGGCATCTTGCGCCGTTCGTCGAAGGGAATGCTCGCCGCAACTCAAGCAGCATGGCTGCGGTGGAGCTGAAAATCCGGAACTGCCACCCCTCGCCGATGCCGAAATAGCATCAACTACGAGGGCAAAGCCATGACTGAAGAAAAAACCGAAGTGCCGGAAGAAGTACCGGATCAAACAACCCCGGCGCATTCCACCGAAGAAGAGCGCGAGCGCTTGAAGGACTTCAACAAGGACGGCATCCCGCCGGGCAGTTGCTGATCAGCGGTCACCGAGGCTGCGTCACCAGTTCCCCGCTGATCGCATCCATCATCGCCGGATGCTCCTCAGCGGCGACGCGCAAATCCTCGGTGACCCGCAACTCCGCACCCGTCGGCGAATAGGTGGCTGCCGCCGTGAACGGGGCGGGGTTGGCCGGCACCGGGCGTTTGCCGCGGCGCCAGAAGAAAAAGCTGACCATGCTCAAATTGACCACTGCGAAGACCCAGAACAGGCCGTTGGCGCCGAACGAGTTCATCACCGGCGAGATCATCATCGGGCTGATGGCCGAGCCCAGCGAGTTGATCAGCAGCAAACCCTGAATCATCGGCACCAGCGCTTCGGCCGGGGCGCGGTCGGCCGCGTGGCTGACGGCCACCGGGTACAGCGCGAAGACGCCGCCACCGAGCAGAAACAGCATCGCCGCGAGCATTGTCGAAGACAGCGGCAGCAGCACAATCACCAGTGATAACGCGGTGCACGCCACCGTCAGCAGGGTCAGCACCTGCAAGCGATCGGTGCGGTCGGACCAGCGTCCGACTGGATACTGCAGCAGCATCGCGCCGAGAATCGTCCAGGCCATCATGCTGCCGACTTCACCGACGTCCAGACCTCTGCGTTGCAGATACAGCGGCAACAAGGTGTAGATCGCCGCTATGGTCACGCCCGAGCCGAAACAGCCGACCAGCCCGGTCGGCGTCACGCCCAGCAGTTGCCGGGGCTTGAGCGGCTCGACTTGATCGAGCAGCGGCGAGACGCGCGGCAGGATCACGATCGGCAGCACCGACAACGCAGCGAGCATGCCGGCGACCATGAACGGCGCGCTGTCGCTCATGCCGGTGATGGTTCCCAGCGTCGCCTGGCCCAAAACGCCAGCGCCATAAAGGACGATCATGTACAGCGCGAGCAAGCGCCCGCGGATCTTCTCGTCACCGGCCAGTAGCAGCCAGCTTTCGATCACCAGAAACACACCGACCGTGGCCCAGCCGTTGATCAGGCGCAGGACCAGCCAGCCCCAAGCGTCATAGAACAGACCCTGCAAAAGGATCGTCACGGCGATCAGCGAGGCGAAGCTGCCGTAGGCACGAATGTGGCCGATGCGCAGTATCAGCCGGTCGTTGAACACCGCCCCCAGCGTCAGGCCGATGAAGTAGGCCGACGAAACAATTCCGATCATCGTCGCCGAGGCGCCGGCGGCGTCCAGGCGAAGGGTGGTCAGGGAAGACAGAAAACCGTTGCCCAGAGCAATAATGAACAGCCCGAGCAGGGGCGCCAGCGCCATGGCCAGCAAACGCGGAGACATAAAAACCTCAAGAAATCGTACAGCGCAACGTGCGCCTCTGCGCATGCGGTTGCCAGGCTGGAACAGGTGTTGTGCAAATGTCTGCCGATCGGGCAGGGCGGTGGCGTCGGCCGACATGGCCAGCCCTGCAAGTGCGCGTCTGTGACCAGACGCGCGCTTGCAAGAGCGCGCGGGATTCTACGGCTTGCGCAGGATTTGCCAATAGCCGAAGGCTGCGACGTTAGGACGCAGGCAATTTCGAAGTCGAAGAGGAGGCTGAAAACCCACCATCGAGCTCAGCTCTGACAAGGGCCTGCCAGCGAAAGCTGACCCAGGCCCTTGCTCGTTTCAGCCCCTAAGTATGCGAAATCAACAAGTCACTGATGATGCAGATCGAGCCATCCTCTGGCGGCGTGGCGTCGGTGTAGTCGATCTGGTTGTAGACCCCGCCGTGGAAATTGAACACCTGCGAATTCCAGGTTGAGTCGAGCTGCAAATCACCTGATGTACCGACAACGCCGTTGTAGTCGACAGTGACTCGAGCCACGCCGGCAGAGTTGGCGCGAATGGTGATCTTGAACTTCGCCCCCAACGGTACACCCTTGAGCACCGTGGTGTTGACCGGCGTGGGCTGATTGAAACTCTGGCGGAAGCCCATGGTGATGTTGCCTTTCTGCCAGAACACTTTGATGACCGGGCCGTCGTCGTTTTTCACATGCATCTGCGAGATAACGACTTTCTGCGCAGAGTTGACCTTGGTCACGGTCATTTCCTGATAGTTGAGGTGGTCAGCGGCGCTGGCCAGCGACCAATAGAAGGATTCTTTCCATTCGCAGCGGGTGCGGTGAGTGCTCTTGCTCGAGGCGCCTTTGGTCGGCGCGGACAGTTGCAGCGATCCATCCGGTAGCACCGTGACGATGCTCGGGAACTGCGCAATGGCTTCGGCGCCGTTGAGCTCAAGTGCGACCGGATTGGTCGCCGAGACGGGAACCGGAGTGGAGAGGGTGAGATTGCTGATGTTTACGGCCATGGTTTGTACTCCTGACGATAAAAATCATTAGCGACCCAAGCCTTCGGTGGATTGGCACATCTGTCTGCGCGGACTTTCACCATCTCTTGGGCACAGCACCATGGCGGCGCAAGCGGCCGCCGCGAAAACACAAAGGGCAAAGATCACGCCCGTTGCCTCCAGCACAGCGCCGAAAATCGGCGTGCCGGCGGTTTGGCCGAGTGCCAGAAGCAGAAACGGTATGCCCAATCCCAAGTCGGGACGATCCGGAAACAGGCGGATGCCTTGCAGCAGATAAACGCCCGAGGAAACGATATAGGCCGCGCCAAACAGGCACATTGCGACGAGGCCAGACCCGGCTGATATCGAGGCGGCCGACAGGCCCAATGTCCCGAGGGCGATCCCAGCCAGTGCCAGATGCTGAATACGCACGACACCGAATCGGCCGGTGAACACGCCCGTCATACACCCGCTGATTCCCGCCGCACCCAGGACGATCCACGCCCAGGCGATCGACTGATCACTGAATCCAGCCTCGCCGCGCAGGATATCGGCACCGAATGTCCAGATCGCCGTGCTCGCCAACCCCATCAGGAAAGCACTGGCGCACAGAGGCAGTACGCCGGGTCGACGCAGCATTGCCAGCGAGAAGTTCTGCGCGATGTCATGCTCGACCCGGCGCGGTACCGCAAACCAGAGCCAGATCGTGACGCCGATGCCGATCAAGGCAAACAGGGCATACAGCTGGCGCCATTGCCCGGCCGCCAATATCGCCGCCAAACCGGAAAAAACGATGCCCGCCGCTGTCCCGGCATTGATAAAACCATTGGCCCGCGGGCGATCCGCATCATCAAGACGCGCTGCCACCGCACTGGCCAATGGCGGCGAGGTCAAACCGGTGCTCAATCCCGCCAGAGCCACGCCGCAACCCAACGTCAATCCCGACGACGCGAGCACAATCAAACCCATCCCGAGCGCCGCCGCCGCGCCGGCCATTACCGTCAATCCGCGTGGGCTGACTTTGCCGCTGCACACAAACGTCGCGACGATGCCCACGCAATACGCCGCAAATGCACTGCCGCCGATCCATCCAGCGGCGGAAACACTCAGTGCCAGATCCTGACGAATCTGCGGCAGCAGCAGGCCATAGGCGAAGCGTGCCAGACCGTAGGACAACGCCGTCAACGCGAAGGCCGCCAGCACCAGATTGATGCCGCGCTTCACGAGCCCATTCCTCCCGCAAGCGCGCGCCTTTGAAGACCGGTCATTTAGCAGCAGACGTGGTTTTTTTGCGGGTTCTGGTCGCGGGAGCAGCGGTCCCAGGCTTGGCCTTTTTCCGTGGTGCCGGCGGCGCTACGCTGCTGGCGACCGAACCCGGCAAGCCATCGGAATCGAACGCATCCAGTTCTGCGCGCGCCTGCAACCAGTGCTCGAAATCATTGCCGTGCGGCCGACCTTGTTCCTCCCAAAGCCTGTAGGCGATCTTGCGGATGGTTTCCTCGTCCATTTCGTTGTCTCCTGCTGATGTAAAAAAGTGCCTCGAAGGCGAGCACCCCTGGCGGATCACGGGGAAATCGGATCGCTGGCGGGAAAGGTTTCCTCGACTGCCTGATCCAGTTTCGAGTCACTGACATTGCGCTCATCGGCCCCAAGGTTCTGCTCGCAATGGCAGGTCGAGGACGGGCAGGGTTGGCCCTTCGGGTGAAGATCCGCGCAGGCCTGACTGCAAAACTGCTTGCCGTCACGCTCGAAGGTTTGTTCGCCGCTGCATTTGCAGGTGCAGCCCGGGCAGGCGCAATCAATTGTTGAAGGATCGTTAGCCATGGGTTTCCTCCAGGTGGTCTGTAAAGGCAGTCGTTACCGATTCTGATAACCCGCCCCGCACCTGCGTTTGATGATTTTCCCCCACGCCCGATGAGTGGTAGAGCGCAGAGGGCGAGGGCAGTACGGCGTTCAGTGCCAGGGAAAGATTCAGCGCCAGGATCAGCAGGATCGATACGCTGAAAATGCGCCGCGCCCAGACTTTCGCATTGGTGGTTCGCACCGGTCGCAACGTCAGATAAAACCAGTAGCCGCCCAGGCCAAGTACCACCAGCGGATAAGAAACATTGATAGCCGCAACCCAGCCCAATATCGCCGCGCTGATCAGGAACGCGACCATGTACAGGTTGATCTCGCGTCGTGCCTGTCTGAGCGTCAAGGTTGGCAATCCGGCGGCACGAAAGTCTTCATGGCGCATGACGGTGATCGCGTGGGAGTGGGGCATCTGCCAGCAGCAAAACACCACGATGAGCATCAGCGCCGTGGCATCGAAGCTGCCGGTCACGGCGCAATAACCGACCACCGGCGGCATGGCCCCGGACAGGCTGCCGACCAGCGTGCCCCAGTGCGAACGGCGTTTCATCAGGCAGGTATAAACGCCCGCATAAACGATCAGACCGACTGCCGCCATGGCGCAGGCCAATGCTGTGGTGCCGAGCCACAGCAAACCGAAGCCGATCACACCCAGCACCGTCGCGTAGCAAAACGCACTGGGCAACGACACAGCGCGAACGGCCAGCGCCCGATGACAGGTGCGCACCATGCGCCGGTCGATATCGCGGTCGACGCAGTTGTTGATCACGCAACCGCAAGCGATGACCAGCGCGGTGCCGAGCAGGGCGGCCAAGAAATGCGCCAGGGACACCGGGCGGCCACCGGCGGCAAGCAGATAGCCGCCGAACACCGAAGCCAGATTGCCGACGATGATGCCGGGCTTGGTCAGTTCCAGCCCGACATTCAGCGACAGCCGCCATTGCTTCAGTGCGCCAGCATGTTGTGGTGAATGCTGTCCATGATCCATAGCGAAAGCCCCACCAGCAGAAGAATGATCACCACCGAGAAGATCAGCGCTCTGAGGTTCCAGCGTTGCTCCTTGGCGGTGTCCAGATGCAGGAAATATTTGAGGTGGGCGAAGACCTGCACCACGCCAAGTGCAACCACCACCCAAGCGGTGACGCTGCGTGGCAACGTCGGGTACATGACCAGGCCAAAGGGAATGACGGTCAGAATCACTGAAATAATGAAACCGACCATGTATGAACGACTAGTGCCATGGCTGGTGCCGGCACTGCTATGAATCGGACTCTGGTTATACATGTCACACCACCCCCAGCAGATAAACCACGGTAAATACGCAGATCCACACCACATCGAGGAAGTGCCAGAACAGACTCAGGCAACTCAGGCGCGTGGTGTTGGTATTGGTCAGGCCCCGGCTGCTTACTTGCAGCATCAACACTGCCATCCACACCAGACCACTGAGCACGTGGGCGCCGTGGGTGCCGACGAGGGTGAAGAACGCGGTCAGGAATCCGCTGCGATCCGGCCCGTAGCCTTCTGCGATCAGATGATGGAATTCGTTGATTTCCATGGCGATGAAGCCGCAACCCAGCACGAAGGTGACGCCAAGCCAGCGCAGCACGTTGGCTTTGTCATTGCGGTTCATCGCCAGCATCGCGTAGCCGTAAGTGATGCTGCTGAGCAGCAGCAACGCGGTTTCGGCAAGGACGTAGGGCAGTTCGAAAATGTCGACAGTCGAAGGCCCGCCAGCCACGCTGTCACGCAGTACGGCATAGCCTGCGAACAGCGTCGCAAACAGGATGCAGTCGGTCATCAGGTAGATCCAGAAACCGAAAATGCGCATCGAGCCCGCGTCTTCATGGCCATGTTCATGGCTGTGCGCGATGTCTTTATCCAGAACGATATTGGACATGTTCAAGCCTCCGCCAAGTCTTTGAGACGCGCTTTTTCAATCCGCGCCACTTCCTGCGCCGGGACGAAATAGTCGATGTCTTCGTCATAGCTGCGCACGACCATTGCCACCACCGAAGCGACCAGGCCGAAGATCGCCAGCCACCAGATATGCCACACCAGGGCGAAGCTGCAGATCAGCGCGAAGACACTGATCACCAGGCCGGCGGAGGTGTTGCGCGGCATATGGATGGCGCGGTAGTCGGTGTGACTGAGGGTGCTGACGCCGCGCTCCTTCATGCCCCAATAGGCGTCGAGATCGTTGACTTTCGGTTGCTCGGCGAAGTTGTAGAACGGCGGCGGCGAGGCCGTGGCCCATTCCAGCGTGCGACCGTCCCACGGGTCGCCGGTGAGGTCGCGCAGTTTCGCGCGGTTGCGAATGCTCACGTAGAGCTGCAACGCCTGCGCGGACACGCCACAAAGAATGATGCCGACGCCAAGCAGTTCCAGCAGCAACCACGGTTGCCAGGCCGGGTTGTCGAAATGGTTCAGTCGTCGGGTCATGCCCATGAAACCGAGCACGTAGGATGGCATGAACGCGAAGTAGAAACCGACCAGCCAGCACCAGAACGCAATGCGCCCGAGGCGGTCGTTGAGGCGGAAACCGAACGCCTTGGGGAACCAGTAAGTCAGCCCGGCCATGTAGCCGAACACCGCGCCACCGATGATCACGTTATGGAAGTGCGCGATCAGAAACAGGCTGTTGTGCAGCAGGAAGTCGGCCCCGGGCACCGCCAGCAGCACGCCGGTCATGCCGCCGATACTGAACGTGACGATAAAGCCCAGCGTCCACAGCATCGGCGTTTCGAAGCGCACGCGGCCGCGATACATGGTGAACAGCCAGGTGAAGATTTTCACCCCGGTCGGCACTGCAATGATCATCGTCATGATGCCGAAAAACGCGTTGACGTTGGCCCCCGCGCCCATGGTGAAGAAGTGGTGCAGCCAGACGATGAACGACAGAATCGTGATCGCAATCGTCGCCCACACCAGCGAGACATAGCCGAACAGGCGCTTGCTGCTGAAGGTCGCGGCGATCTCCGAGAAGATCCCGAACGCCGGCAGGATCAGGATGTACACCTCCGGATGCCCCCACGCCCAGATGAGGTTGACGTACATCATCGGGTTGCCGCCGGCCTCGTTGGTGAAAAAGTGCATGCCCAGATAACGATCGAGGGTCAGCATCAACAGGGTGGCGGTAAGGATCGGGAACGCAGCGAGAATCAGGATCGAGGTGCACAGTGCGTTCCAGGTGAACACCGGCATCTTGAACAGGGTCATGCCTTCGGTGCGCATCTTGAGGATGGTCACGAAGAAGTTAACCCCGGTTAACAGCGTCCCTATGCCGGATATCTGTAATGACCAGATGTAGTAATCCACCCCGACTCCGGGGCTGTAGCCAAGTTCGGACAGGGGCGGGTAGGCGACCCAGCCGGTGCGGGCAAACTCACCAACGCCCAGCGAGATGTTCACAAGCGCCGCACCCACGACGAACAGCCAGAAACTCAGCGCATTGAGGAACGGGTAGGCGACGTCGCGGGCACCGATCTGCAACGGCACGACGATGTTCATCAGGCCGACCACGAACGGCATCGCCATGAAGAAAATCATGATCACGCCGTGGGCGGTGAAGATCTGGTCGTAGTGTTCCGGCGGCAGATAACCCGGCCCGCCACTTGATGCCATGGCCTGTTGGGTGCGCATCATGATCGCGTCGGAGAAACCGCGCAGCAGCATGACCAGCGCGACGATGATGTACATGCAGCCGATTCTCTTGTGATCCACCGAAGTGAACCACTCGCGCCACAGGTAGCCCCACTTGCGCTTCCAGGTGACGGTACCGACCAGGGCAAAACCCATCAGGCCGACGATAGCCAGGGTGTACATGACAATCGGCTCGTGCAATGGAACCGCGTCCCATGAAAGTTTCCCGAACATGATTTAACGCTCCTCGGCCAGCAGACTTGGTTGTTGATTGACGCGCACATCGTCGCTGTTGCTTTGCACCTGGGTTTCCTTCTTGCGCGGTGCTTTGTTCATTCCTTCGTACTTGTCGACGATGTCGAGAAACAGTCGCTCCTGCACAGCCGAGTAATAAGTGATCCTGTGCGCCACTGAAGGCTTGGCCAACTCGGCATAACTGGCTTGATCAAGTTGCCCGGGCGCCGCTTTGACTTTGTTGACCCACGCCTCGTAATCAGCGCCACTGAGTGCCAGGGTGCTGAAGTGCATGTCGGAAAAACCGTGGCCGTTATAGTTCGCAGCAATCCCGCGATACTGGCCGATTTCATTGGCGATCAAATGCAACTTGGTCTGCATGCCGGCCATGGCATATATCTGCCCACCGAGTGCCGGAATAAAGAATGAAGTCATGGCCGCGTCGGAAGTGACGGTGAAACTTACCGGCGTATTCACCGGTATCGCCAGTTCATTGACCGAGGCAATGCCCAGATCGGGATAAATGAACAGCCATTTCCAGTCCGTTGCCACCACTTGCACATTGAGGTGCGGCACGTCGGAGTCCAACGGGCGATAGGGATCGAGTGCATGGGTGGTTTCCCAGGTCACCCAGCCGAGTACGCAAATAATCAGGAACGGCACGCCCCAGACCACCGCTTCGATCTTGTGCGAACTGGCCCAACGCGGCGAATAACGGGCCTTCTTGTTGGTCGCGCGGTAGCGATAGGCGAACAGGAAGGTCATGACGATGACCGGGATCACCACCAACAGCATCAGGCCCGTGGCGAGAATGATCAGGTCGCGTTCATCTCGGGCAACATCGCCCTTGGGGTTGAACACCACCAGGTTGCAACCGGCGAGCAGAACGCTGGTAGCGAGATAGACCAGGCAATAGCTGATTGTTCGCTTCATACATGCTCCTGTTCTTTATAGCGATCCTTGTTTTCTTCGGGCAACAGTTGGCCATGGACAGAAAACCCTGTTTCTGTACCGGCTAATCACGCTGGGCTGAATAACGAGTTGTACTTGAGCTCGCCTGGGCCACGAACTTTTTGAATGAGCATTGCGACGTTGGTTTTACAGAATGTTACGCAAGCTGACGAACGGTTGAACTAGCGAAACGGCGGGCGCGAATCAACGCGCTATGCTGAAAATGCCTCTTGGCAATCCGTGGAATTATTCCGCCAAAGGAAAGATCTTTGACGTGAGCGAGTTGAGTTCAGGAGTACGACATGTTCAAACGCGGCGAAACCTACAACAAATGGAAGGCGACGGAAAAGGCGGAAAAGTGCCATACCGAAGAGGTTGAAAACGGCTGTCATATCGAGGTACGGGCACGGGAAGCCGATGATGGCGACGTCGAAATGTTCATCAGCGTTTACACCGCGACCGGCGAGTGCGCCTACGAGCGCATCAGGAAATTGCCCGGCGTGGAATGGGAAGTCGAGGACGCGCTCAAACGTGGCATCGATCAGGCAGAACGAATCGCCGGCGGCGAGTCCGGACGATTGTCCTGTGCCGATGCGCACGGCCATGAGAACGAGTGAGCGTGCGCAGCTTTCAATTGGCCTGGCGAACGTCAACCTGGCCGAGTTGATTGCACTGCCAGCGCCAGGCATCGGCGAGCATGCTGTGCAGTGAGCGGCTCGCCTGCCAGCCCAGTTCTTCGAGGGCTTTTTGCGGGTCCGCCCAGCATCGCGCGATGTCGCCGGGGCGCCTTGCTTCAATCCGCAAAGGGATCTTGATACCGGTCACTTGCTCGAAGGCGCTGACTACCTCCAGCACCGAATAGCCGCGCCCGGTACCGAGGTTCCAGATGCTCACACCATGGCGATCGCGCAAGGCGTCGAGCGCGCAGACGTGCCCGAGCGCAAGGTCGACGACGTGCAGATAATCACGAATGCCGGTGCCGTCCGGGGTCGGGTAATCGTTGCCGAACACTGACAGCTGCGCGCGCTGGCCACTGGCAACTTCCAGCAGATAGGGCAGCAGATTGTTCGGCGTGCTGGTGGGGGCCTCGCCGAGCAGGCCGGAAGGGTGCGCACCAATCGGATTGAAATAGCGCAGCAGGCCGATCGACCAGCGCGGGTCGGAACTGGCGACACTCTTCATGATATTTTCCGACATCAGTTTCGACATGCCGTAAGGATTGGTCGGCTGGCCAGTGGCGCAGTTTTCGTTGACTGGCAGGGTGGCGCAGTCGCCATAAACAGTGGCCGATGAACTGAACACCAGATGGAAAACTCCGGCCTGGGCCATGGCCTGGCACAAGGTCAGGCTGCCGCCGACATTGGTGTCGAAATAGCGCAGAGGTTCACGCACGCTTTCGCCGACCGCTTTCAACCCGGCGCAATGCACCACGGCATCGATCGGGTAGTCCCGCAACAGGTTGTCGAGCAGTCGTCGATTGCGTACATCGCCCTGGATGAACTCCGGTCGTTTTCCGGCCAGCGTACTGATGCGCTCGATCGCCGCGCGCTGGCTGTTGCACAAGTTGTCGAGGATCACCACATCCTCGCCGTTGCCCAGCCATTGCAGTGCGACATGCGCACCAATGTATCCCGCACCACCCGTAATCAAGATCATGCGCCCGCCCTCACAAGTGACGCCATCGGCGATGGCTTCGTAGATGGTTTCGATGCGCCTGTGCGGCGGCAAAAACCATGGTTGTTCTGGACGGTAGGGGCTGGATTGATCGGCAAGTTCAACCTCGTTTGCCAGCCGGTATGTGCACTTCATCGGCTGCGCTCGAAGTTGGGCTGAACGTCGTGTGAACGCCGTGATTCCAACCTTCAAGAGCCTTACGGCCTCATCGAGAAATGCCCTGCACTTGCAGTGTCGACAAGTGTGACGGCCCGGTGGCTCGGCACTGAGTCGTCTTGTTTTTTTTGATGAGGATCTGGCTATGAACCTGGCAGAACAACCCGAGGCGCTCGCACTGGCGAGCGCGCAAAATGCTGTCGAAGCATCCCTTCAGGTGCGCTCAACGTTGGTGTGCCTGTCGCATCTGCGCTGGGGATTTGTCTATCAACGGCCGCAGCACGTCATGTCGCGATTGGCCAAACACTACGACGTGGTGTTTTTCGAAGAGCCGGTATTTGTCGAAGACGCCACGCCCAGACTCGAGCTTTCGAATCCGGCGGCGGGAATACAAGTGGCGGTGCCGCAATTGCCGATCGGCATGAGTGGCGAGGCGATCGAGCAGGCGCAGAGGCAATTGCTCGATGAACATCTCGCCGGGCGCGTTCAGGGCGATCTGCTCCTTTGGTATTTCACGCCGATGAGCCTGCTGTTTACCGAGCACCTCGACGCTCGGGTTACCGTCTATGACTGCATGGATGAACTGTCGGCGTTCATGGGCGCACCGGCGCGCTTGATCGACATGGAGCAGCAACTGCTCGCCCGGGCTGACGTGGTGTTTACCGGCGGCTTCAGTCTATGGGAGGTCAAGCAGCGCCAGCACGGTAATGCCTATCCGGTACCGAGCAGCGTCGACATCGCGCATTTCGCGGCGGCGCGGCAGGCACTGCCGGAACCGCCCGATCAAGCATCCATAGCGCGGCCACGCCTGGGCTTTTTCGGCGTGATCGATGAACGCTTCGATATCGAATTGATTGACCGCGTGGCGGCGATGCGTCCCGACTGGCAGATCGTGCTGATCGGTCCGGTGGTGAAGATCGATCCGCAGACGCTGCCGCAACGGCCGAACATTCATTATCTGGGCGGCAAGCAATATGCCGAGCTGCCGGACTACCTCGCTGGCTGGGACGTGGCACTGATGCCGTTTGCACTCAACGCTTCCACGCGATACATCAGCCCGACCAAGACTCCGGAATATCTGGCGGGCGGATGCCCGGTGGTGTCGACGCCGATTCACGATGTGATCAGCGGCTACGGCGAGAGCGGCGCGGTGTTCATCGCCGACACCGCCGAGGCCTTCGTCGAGGCCATCGAAAAAGCTTTGCCACTCAAAGGCACCATCGAATTTCTGCAGCGCGCCGATGCCGCGATCGCCGGCATGTCGTGGGACAACACCAGCCGCTTCATGCAGGAGCAGATCGAATGCCTACGATAAGCCTTGAGCGCGCCAAGTCCGGCCAAGCCTATGACTACCTGATCGTCGGTGCCGGGTTCGCCGGCAGTGTCATCGCTGAGCGTCTGGCCGAAGGATTGGGACGCCGAGTGTTGCTGATTGACCGGCGCCCGCATATCGCCGGCAATGCCTACGACCATTACGATGAGGCCGGGGTGCTGGTGCATCGTTATGGCCCGCATATTTTCCACACCAACGCGCAACGGATCGTCGACTACCTGTCACGCTTCACGGAATGGCGGCCCTACGAGCACCGCGTGCTGGCGCAGGTCGACGGCAAGCTGGTGCCGATCCCGATCAATCTGACCACGCTGAATTCGCTCTACGGCCTGTCAATGTCCTCCGAAGAAGCCGAAGTGTTCCTCGCCGAACGCGCCGAACCGGTGGCGACCATTCGCACGTCAGAAGACGTCGTGGTCAATCAGATCGGCCGTGAGCTCTACGAAAAATTCTTTCGCGGATACACGCGCAAGCAGTGGGGGCTGGATCCCTCGGCACTGGATAAATCGGTGACTTCGCGCATACCGACGCGGACCAGCGAAGACGACCGCTATTTCGCCGACACTTTCCAGATCATGCCCTCGGGCGGCTACACGCAAATGTTCGAACGCATGCTCGATCACCCGAACATCGATCTGCTGCTCGGCACCGATTTCAAGGCAGTGCGCGACGAGGTGAAGTACGCGCATCTGATCTACTGCGGCCCGATCGACGAATACTTCGATTTCCAGTTGGGCCGTTTGCCGTATCGGTCCCTGCGCTTCGAACACCAGACCCTCGAGCAGGAACACTATCAGCCAGTGGCGGTAGTGAATTATCCGCACCCGGATGTGCCGTATACGCGCATCACTGAATACAAACACCTGACCGGGCAAACGCACCCGTGCACCAGCATCACTTACGAATATCCGTGTGACGATGGCGACCCGTATTACCCGGTGCCGCGCGCAGAAAATGCCGAGCTGTACAAACGCTATCGAGCGCTCGCCGAGCAGACGCCGAACGTGACGTTTCTCGGCCGACTGGGTACCTACAAGTACTACAACATGGATCAGGTGGTGGGCCAGGCGCTGGCCTTGTATCGGGATATCGAGGCGGCGCAGGCAGAAACCACCGCTGAAACCGAGATCGATGCTTCATGACCGCGCAGCCGAAAGGCGACGAGCCCGACGCAGATGCTTCTTCGATCTTCAGCAGCTGGGTGATGGCCGGTTTCGAATGTTCCAGTCAGCGCCGCCAGGACGGTCGGCGCCTGGATCTGCTGGCCGACACCGGGCATGCGCGCTGGGTGGACAAGGATTACCAGCGACTCAGCGCTTTGAAGATTCGCTGCGCCCGCGACGGCTTGCGCTGGCACCTGATCGAGCGCAGCCCCGGTCGTTATGACTGGAGCAGCTTCGTGCCAATGCTCAAAGCCGCGCAAGCGCAGCGGGTGCAGGTGGTCTGGGATTTGTGTCACTACGGCTATCCGGACGATCTGGATATCTGGCGCCCGGCATTCGTCGAGCGCTTCGCGCGTTTCGCCGGTGCTGCTGCGAAGCTGATGGCGGAAGAGGGCGTCAGCGTTCCGTTCTATTCGCCGATCAACGAGATTTCATTCTGGAGTTGGGCGGGGGGCGAGGTCGCTTACTTCAACCCGAACGCACGCGGACGCGCGCAGGAACTCAAGCATCAGCTGGTACGAGCGAGCATTGCTGCGATCGAAGCGATTCGCGAACAGGCGCCGAATGCGCGGTTTGTCCAGTGCGATCCGTTGATCAATGTGATCGCCGGCTCTCGGCGCAGCGACGATATCGAAGCCGCTGAGGCCTATCGGCTGTCGCAATTTCAGGCGTGGGATCTGCTCACCGGCCGCGAATGGCCGGGTCTGGGTGGGCAGGAGCATTACCTGGATATCGTCGGCGCCAATTTCTATGCGCATAACCAGTGGTATTTCCACGGCCGACGGATCCTTCGCGGCGAGCGCGACTTCCGGCCGTTGTCGGGCATGCTCAAGGAACTGCACCAGCGTTATCAGCGGCCAGTGCTGATCGCCGAAACCGGTGCCGAAGATGATG
The DNA here is from genome assembly GCF_004307525.1 of Pseudomonas sp. Sample_21. Taxonomy (NCBI): domain Bacteria; kingdom Pseudomonadati; phylum Pseudomonadota; class Gammaproteobacteria; order Pseudomonadales; family Pseudomonadaceae; genus Pseudomonas; species Pseudomonas sp. Sample_21. The sequence continues at coordinate 24,868 of NZ_RCNZ01000082.1, forward strand.
AACGCCTGCCGTGGCTGGCCTACATCGTCGAGCAGACGCTGCTTGCCCTCGAACGCGGTGTGCCGGTGCAGGGGATTTGCTGGTACCCGTTTCTCGATTATCCGGGGTGGGACAATGGCCGGTATTGTCCCACAGGTGTGTTTGGCTATCCCGATGGCGGGGGCGAGCGCGCGGCGTTTCATCCGCTGCACGTCGAGCTGGCGCAAGTGCCCGAGCGGATTGCCGCAAGTCTGCGCCGGGTCAATGGCCGGCGTGTTGAGGGGCGGGGGAGATGAACTTCCAGCGCAGGCGCGATGAACCGTTGCCGGCGTCAGCCGCCGCGTTTCTATGGCGCTACATAAGAATTCGCCCGGCGCACTTCATCTCCATGGTGGGGCTGGTGATCGGCGCGGCGTGCTGCGCGGTAGTGGTGCAATACGGCATGAAACTGCTCGTCGATGCCATGGCCGCCGGGTCGGCGGCGGAACAGGTCTGGCACGCGTTCGGCCTGTTCATGGCATTGATCGTGATGGAAAACCTGCTGTGGCGCCTCGGCGGTTGGGTCGGTTGCCACACCATCGTCGGCAGTTGTGCGGATCTGCGCGTCGACCTGTTCCATCATCTGACCGGCCACCCGATGCGTTATTTCCGGCGGCATTTCTCCGGTTCGCTGGCCAATCGCGTCTCGGCGATCGGCGCCGCTGCCGACAAAGTGTATGGCGGGCTGACCTGGCGTATCGTGCCGCCATGCGTGGATTTCATCGGTGCCGTGGCCTTGCTGTTGGCGGTGCACGGTGCGATGGCGCTGGCATTGGTCGGTTGCGTGATAGTCGTCGCCGCGCTGATTACCATATTTGGCGTGCGCGGTCGCAGCCGGCACATCGCGTTCGCGTCGCAGTCTGCGCGGGTCGGTGGCGAAATTGTCGATCTGGTTTCCAACGTATGGACGATCAAGGCTTTTTCCGGGCGGGAACGCGAGCGCTTGCGCCTGGAGCGCGAGATCGGCATCGAGGCCGATTCGCACCGCAGCAGCTGGATGTACATGGAAAAAGCCCGGGTACTGCACGACATCTGCCTGACCGTTATGGCCGGCGGCATGCTCGGCTGGGCGATTCTGCTCTGGCGAGCGGGACAGGTGACGGCGGGGGATGTGGTGATGGTCAGCGCGTTGACCTTCCGCATCCTGCACGGTTCGCGGGAACTGGCGCTGGCACTGGTGGAAACCAGCCAGCAGATGGGCGTCATCAGCGAAACCCTGGGCATCGTCGCCCAACCCCACGAGCTCAGCGACGCCTTGGAGGAACTGGCGCCGACGCGCGGGCACATCAAAATGCTCGACGTCAGTTACGCCTACCCGGATGGGCGCAAGGTCTTCGAGCATTTCTTTCTCGATATTCCGGCCGGGCAAAGCGTCGGCATTGCCGGCACCTCGGGCTCGGGAAAATCGACCTTGCTCGGTTTGCTGCAACGTCTGGATGATGTGCGCAGCGGGGTGATCCTGATCGACGACCGCGACATCCGCTCGGTCAGCCAGGACAGCCTGCGCCGACAGATCGCTGTGGTGCCGCAGGAACCGGCGCTGTTCAATCGCAGCATTCTGGAAAACATCGGCTATGGCCAACCGCACGCTACCGAGCAGCAGATCATCGATGCGGCGCGCCAGGCGTTTTGCGATGAATTCATCCAGGCGTTGCCGCAGGGTTATCACACCCTTGTCGGTGAACGGGGAGTGACGTTGTCCGGCGGGCAACGCCAGCGCCTGGGGCTGGCGCGGGCGTTTTTGAAAGACGCACCGATCCTGATTCTCGACGAGGCGACCTCGGCACTGGATTCCGATTCCGAAGCGATCATCCAGCGCGCATTGAGCAACCTGATGCGCGGCCGCACGGTACTCGCCGTGGCCCACCGCCTCTCGACCATCGCCAACTTCGATCGGGTGCTGGTGCTGGAGGACGGCGAGATCGTCCAGGACGGCACTCCCGAAGAACTGCGCGAAAGCCAAGGGCGGTTCCGCACGCTGTGGCAGATGCAGGCGATGGTGCACAACCGTTGAACGCGCTGCTATTGCGCTGAGCGCGTCCAGACCCTGACGTAGTCGATGCGAAACACCGACGGCAGATCAGCATCGTCGACCACGCCGAACCAGTCCCACATCGCTTCACTGTCGAAGACGATTTGCATGGGGAAATGCCAGTAGTTGTTTTTCGCCTCTCGCACCAGCACGCCGTCGACGTACCAGCGCAAGGTCTCGGGTTGCCAGTCAAAGCCGTAGACATGAAAGGTATTGGCCAGCCGCCAGGGTGCGATCCAGGTGCTGCCGGAGCTGAGGTGTTGATCATTCTGCGGTCTGGCCCAGACATGCGCGTTCATGTTGTACCGGCGATCAAAGGCTTCGTTTCGGGTCTTGCCGCCGATTTCGAAGATATCGATTTCCGTGGCGTTGTCCGGCAGCCCCGTCCAGGCCAGCCAGAAGGCACTGGAACCGGCAGAGTTCATCGGTTTTGCCCGGGCTTCGTAATAGCCGTACATCCCCCGTTCGTTGGTTCGGACCATCGCCGAGCTGTAATCCTTGTAGCCCAGGGCGACGTATTTCTCCGGGAGGGTCTGTTTGCGGAAAGTGATGTTCAGATTGCCGTTGCCGAGCTTGGCGTTCTCCGGCAAAAACAGCGCCGGTTTGCGCCCGAGGGAATCGGTGCCGGTGGCGTTGTTGACGTGCCAGCGTTCGGCATCGAGCGCGCTGCCGTTGAATTCGTCGGACAGCCGCGTATCGCGTTTCCAACCGCCGGCATTGGCCTGGTCCGATAACGGCAGGTCGGGCGTAACGTGCGTCGGGGTCGGGCCTAGCGGACCGACGCGAGTCCACGCATCCACCTGTTGCGGAATGGCGACCGCCCACTTTTGCGCCAGATACTCGAACACATTGCGGCGTTCTTCCTGGCTGCTGAATGGGCGGTCATAAACCAGTACTTCGGCAATGTCGCCGCGGAGGATTTCCGAGGTGCCAACCACGTTGCGCGCCACCGCGAACGGGCCGATCGGCACGTCACTGGTTTCCAGCAACGCCAGCGCCGGCTCGTAGGCGCTGGTCTGCTGCACGCTGATGCCGAAATTCGGTGCGACGTTATCGTTATCCGCCAGTTGCGGCCGCGAGCTGAACAGGCGCTGCCAGGCCTTGCCGCCGGCTTGCTCGGGCAGGCGCCGCGAGACAACGAACACCGTCACCGGCCCTTTGCTTGTGCGGATCGCCTGGCCCATGAATGCCGCCGTGCCGCTGAAGCGCACCACGCCGTGGCCGTTGAGGGCGTTGTCGAAGCGCGTCGGCAAAGTCGTCGCCGCGCGGTTGTCGATGTCGACGTCATTGCCCTTGCCGGACTTATCCAGCCAGCGCACGACCTGGTTTTGCCCCTCCAGTGTCATCGAGGCCGGATCATTGCCGTCCAGCCACAGCACCAGTCCGTCAGCCACCGGTTGGGGAATATTGGCCCTGACGCCGGCGCTCAGCATTAGCAAAACCAACAGCAACCATCGTGATCTGTTCATGAGTCTTCCCTAACGTGGATTTGCCCCGGTTCAAGTGCCCACCGCCAGCAGCGGCGCCGGTTGCGGGCGGTAGCCCCATGGGTTGTGAGTCTGCCAGCGCCAGCTGTCGATGAGCATTTGCGTCAGCTCGCGTTGCGCGCGCCAGCCCAGTTCGCGCCCGGCCTTGCTCGCATCGGCGCGGCACTCGGCGACATCACCGGCGCGGCGCGGCGCGAAGCGGTAGGGAATACGCAGGCCGGTGACGTCCTCGAAGGCGCTGATGATCTGCAACACGCTGTAGCCGTTGCCGCTGCCGAGATTCCACACGTGCAGGCCATGCTCGTCGCCCTGCAAAACCTGTAGGGCCTTGAGATGACCTTCGGCCAGATCCAGCACATGGATGTAATCGCGAACGCAGGTGCCGTCGACGGTTGGATAGTCGTTGCCATACACGGTCAACGCAGCGCGCTGGCCGCTGGCAACCTCGGTGAGGCACGGCAGCAGATTGTTCGGTCGACCGTTGGGCGCTTCACCGATCAATCCACTTTGGTGCGCGCCGATCGGGTTGAAGTACCGCAGCACGGCGATGTTCCAGCGCGCATCCGCGAGGGCGAGGTCGCTGAGCAGCTCTTCGATCACCAGCTTCGAGCGCCCGTACGGGTTCGCCGGTTTGCCGGTGCCATGCGATTCCACGATCGGCATCACAGTCGGCTCGCCATAGACAGTGGCCGAGGAACTGAACACCAGATTGAACACCTGCGCGCGCGCCATCGCCTGACACAGGTTCAGTGTGCCGAACACATTGTTGGCGTAGTAATCCATCGGGCGGCGCACGCTCTGCGCAACGGCTTTGAGGCCGGCGAAATGCAGCACTGCATCAATCGCGTAGGTGCTGAAAATCTCGTCCAGCAGCGCGGCGTCGCGGATATCGCCCTCGATGAAATCGACGTGCGAGTGACTCAACAGCTCCAGCCGTGCGACTGCTTCGCGGCTGCTGTTGCACAGGTTGTCGAGGATCAGTACCGAGTGTCCGGATTCGATCAGTTGCAATGCCGTGTGCGAACCGATGTAGCCGGCACCGCCCGTGATCAACGTGGTTTTGCGCATGACGACGTGCTCCATTGCGAGGAAATTCAGCTCAGCGGGCGGTAAACACCAACTTGAATTCTTGCGGCCAGCGCGGGTGCAGCAGGCTGTAGGCCAAGGCATAGGTCAGCGCGCCGATGGCAATATCGCCGGCCAGGTGCGCGTAGCCGGACAGGCTCGTTTGCCGCGACGTCCACATCACCACGACGACCATCAGCAGCGAGGCGAACAGGCTGCGGTAACTGGACTGGAAAAAGCTGCGCCAGTCATAACCGATGGCGGCGTTCAGGCCGCGTACCTGCAACGGCGTGATCAGCAGCATGCGCAGCAGCAAAGCCAGCGCCGCCGCCATGCCGCCGTAGGTCGCCCCGAGCAGATACACCAGCGCCAGCGCGAGCAAGGTGGTGGCAACTTCGGCCTTGAGCGTCAGGTGCGTGCGATTGACCGCCACCAGCGCAGTGGTTGCATACAGGGCCAGATTGCCCAGCGCCGCCGTGCAGGCGAGCACTTGCAACAAGGGAATCGCATCGGCCCATTTCGCGCCGAAGATCAGCAGGATGATGTCTTTGGCAGTCAGGGCGATGCCGAAGAACAGCGGTGTCAGTACGAAACCGCTGATTGCCGTGGAATCGCCGATTACCCCGATCAGCCGCGCAGGCTCGGTACTGCGGCGGGCGAACACAGGCAAGGCGTAACTCATCAAGCCGTTGTAGATTGCCGAGCGCGGCAGGTCGATGATGCGCATCGCCAGGTTGAACATGCCCACTGCATGGGCGCCAGCGGTGAAACCGAGAATCAGGTTGACGCCACGTTGCAGGGTTTGCGAACTCATCACGTTGACACAGACCGGGAGACCGGCGCGCAGAACGTCGCCCAGCACTTGGCGGTCGATAAGAAAGGGAATGCGCCGACGCTTGCTGCGCATCAGTACCAGTGTGGAGATGCCGTCCATGATCAGCGCCTGAGCGACCACCGCCCACGGACCGAAACCCAGCAGCGCCACAGCCACACCGCCGACACCGCCCGCGACTTTGCCGAGCAAGGTACGCGAGGCCAGCAACTTGAAATTGCCGCTGCGGCGCATCTGCGCGACATACACTCGGGCCATCAGAGTGAAGAGGATTTTTACCGAGGCCACGGCGGTCATCCAGCGCAGCGCAGTGGACGGCGTATAGAGCACCACCGCCAGCGCAATCAGCGCAATCGACAACAGACTGACCAGCACGGCAAACCAGAACACGCTGCTGATGTGTTTGTCTTCCACGCGCTCCAGGCGCACCAGCGGATCTTCCAGCATCGACGAGAACAGGATGCCGACCACTTCGACCACGGCGATGATCAGCGTGCCGATGCCCAATTCCGTCGGAGTCAGCAAATGCGCGTAGACGACAAAGGTAATCATCGACAGGAAAATCAGGCCGAACTTCTCGGTGAAAATCCATACGAGGGTCATCAGGCGGCGGTTGGCCATGGCGCGATCCCTGAAATTCAGCGGCTATTTCCCAGGCTTTTCAAGCAGGCGTAGAGGTAGCGCAGGGTCGGTTTGCCCTGGGAGAAAAACAGCGTTTGCCACGAATGCCCGAGCATCTGCCGGAACACCTCGATAACCCGTCGATGATCGCCGCGCCGGGAAAACGCATTGAGAAATTCCACGTGGTTGGCGAGGACGAAATAGATCCGTTGCTGTTTGTTCAGCCGCGTGCCGTAACGCGCCAGATAAAGCTGGATGAAGCGCAGCTTGTGCGGGTAATACTTGTGCGGTTGCGCGGTGATGTTGGCGGCGTTGACGGCGCGCCAGTGGAGGATCTGCGGCACGCTGTGGATCTCGCTGATTTCGGCGATGCGCGTCCACAGCAGGCGATCCTCGGCAAAACGCAGGCTCTGATCGAAGCCGCCAATGGCGACGATGATCTCGCGCAGGGCGAGTACGCCGGAGGTGCCGTTGATGATGTTCTCGCGCATGAAGTCGGCAAAGTGCTCGCCGTGTTTGCAGCGGTCCTCCAATTGGCGTTTGCCGTCGCTGAATTCGCTCATCTGAAAGCAATCGATCAAACCGACTTTGCGTCCCTGTCGGGTCAACTCCACGTGCAGCGCCAGTTGTTTTTGCAGTTTCTCCGGATGCCAGCGGTCATCGGCATCGAGGAAGGCGATAAAGGTTTCTTCGGCGCTGAACACGCCGTGATTGCGCGCACTCGCCGGGCCTTGGTTGGGCTGCTGCAACAGCACGATGGGGAAGGGCGCGGCGTAGTGCTTGACGATCTCTGGACCGGCATCACTGGAACCATCATCGACGACAATGACTTTGTCCGGCAGGCGGGTCTGTGCGCACACCGAGTCCAGTGTGCGTTGGATGCTGGCGGCGGCGTTGTACAGCGGAATCACCACGCACACGGTGACGGCTGAGGGATCATTCAGCATGGGCGTTGCTCCCGGAAAGTGCCGCGCATCGGCCGAGCATTCGCCGCTGGCAGCGGCTGCGGACGGGCGACGAGGTGATGGCGGAAGGTCAGGCTGAGCACGCAGAAGATCAGGAACTCACCCGAGCGATAGTTGGGAATCACATAGGCGACGTAATTGGTAACGACGAACAGACCGATGATCACCAGCGCACAGGCCTGATAGCGCGCCGACTGATCTGCGGTGATTGCCCGATAGCGCTTGCTCAGGGTCTGGGCAAACATCAGCAGCAGCGCGATCAACTGGATCAGGCCGCCATTGAGCAGGGTTTCGACGTAGCCGCTGTGCGCGTTGCCGATGTAGCCCCAGCGCGTGATGAACGCATCGGCATCGGCACTGGCCCAGAACGCGCCGAAACCGTAGCCCTTGAGAAATTGCGCATCTATCAGCGGTTGCAACAGTTCCCAGATCAGCGTGCGGTCGGTCAGCGACGGGTCACGGCCAACCAGTTCCAGCAGCATCGCGTAGTTGGCGTAGAGCACGCCACACAGAAGGAAGAACACCAGCGTCGCCGCCGTGAACGCCAACAGTGAGCGGTTGATGCGCAAGCGGATCAGGGTGATGAAGTAGGCGTAACTGGCGGTGCCGGCGACGATCAACGCAATCGCCGTGGCCGACTGCGCCAGGCCAATGGCAATTAGCGCGAACAGGCCGTAGAGCATGGCCATTGGGTTGCGCTGGCGGATCATCGGCAGCAGCAACAGGATCGCAATAGCGTTCAGGCGTGCACCGGCATTCTTTTCCGCGAACACCCCGCGAAACGCACCGTCACGGATGCCGCCGGAAATAAAGGCGATGTCCGGGCGAATCACGGCAAAGATCAAGCCGACCAGCGCCGCCGCACCGATCACGCAGCCGAACAGAAACGCAATGCGTTCCAGGCTGTAGCGCCAGGCAATGAAACCGGCGAAGAACACCACACTGAGCAGCGCGACGAAACGCTTGAAACTGAGCATCGGCTCGCTCGACCAACTGATCGACGCCGCCACGCAGCCGAGAAACAGCAGCAAGAACAGGTTCTGCCGGTAGAAGCTTTTACTGAGGAAGACCTTGTGCCGGATGAAAAAGAACAGCGGCACTAGCAAGGTCAGCAAGCCGCAGACCTGATTGGCCAGATTGCCTTCCAGATCCTGCTGGGCATCGCCCAGCGTACTGACGTTGCCCAGGCGCAGAAAGAAGCCGATCACCTGGGTGTAAAACAGCACACCGAACAGGGTGAAGGCGTCCGCCAGCGTCGAGTAACGCACTTGCAGGCGGTTCATCTCAGCGCCTCCCGAGTAACGCCTTGAGGTAGGTCTGCACCGCGCGAGCATTGACAAAACGCGCGGCAGCATCAATGCGGCGCTGGCGATGCACGGCTCGCGGCGTGGCCATTTGCGCACTGATCGCGGCGGCGAGGGCGGCGGGGTCGTCGACCTCGACCAAGGGCGCGACGGCACCATCGGCGAGAATTTCCTGCGGGCCATACGGGCAGCGCGTCGCTACCACCGGCGTGCCGGTCGACAGGGCTTCGACCAGGGCGTTGGGGCTGCCTTCGAAACGTGACGACAAAACAAAGCAATCGGCCCGAGCGATTTCGGCGATGGGGTCACTGGCATACCCGGGCAGATCGCAACGCTCTGCAACGCCGAGCGCTGCCGCCTGTGCCAGCAGTTCGCCGCGCAAGGCGCCTTCGCCGAAGATGATCAGCCGCGCATCGCGTTGCGGCAGGCGGGCGAAGGCGTCGATCAGGGTGTCGAAGCCTTTTTGTTGCGCCAGGCGTCCTACAGCGACGATCACCGGAGTGGTTTTGTCCTTCAACCAGGGATGGCTCGGCGCGGCGGCAGGCTTGTCGCGAAAATCGTTGTCGAGCACCGGGTTGTCAGCGGTCGTCACATCGCGCGAACGGGTGATGGTGGTGTCGACCAGATCTTCGGCGACGCCTTGCGACACGCAGATCACCGGGTTGGGAATCAGCCGGTACAGCCACGGCGCCAGCCAGTAGGCGAGCTTGACCGACAGGGCCGGGTTGACGTGCTTGTCCCGCGAAAAGGCATTGCGCTCGCTGACATGCAGCCGCGCCAAGGTACCGGACAACGCGGCGGCGGCAATCGCCACGACGTTGACATGAGTGAGCACCGCCAGTTGCGCGTCGTAGCGATTGCTGCGCAAAAAGCGCATGAGCGCGGGCACGGCAGCGGCGCTGCGCGGGCTGTCGAGCAACACTTGCCTGACCCGCGGATCGAGCGCCGGTTGATTGATGCCGGCACCGGTGAGCATCAGCAGCGTCACTTCGTTGCCGGCCTCGACCAAGGCACCGGCGAGGCGCACCATCATTTTCTCCGCGCCACCGGCGCCGAGGTCCTGGAGGATGATCAGCAGCTTTTTCATCGGTTCCACACCTGGTAATAGGCCTGGGCGGCGTATTGGCTGGTATAGGGCAGGATCGCTTCGCTGACTGAATGTCGGGCTGGAGCTGCCGGTTTGCGGTTGGCCAGACTGTCGAGCATTGCCTCGGTCAGGGCCGGCACATCATTGACCTTGACCAAACGCCCGAGGCGCCCATCGTCGAGCAACTCGCGCGGCCCGCTGCCGCAATCGGTGGAGATCACCGCCGTACCCAACGCCAGCGCCTCGACCAGCACCGTCGGCAAGCCTTCGTGCAAAGAGCTGAGCACCAACAGTTGCGAATGGCGGATCAGCGGATAGGGATTGCGCAGATGCCCGGTGAAATGCACCAGGCGTTCGATGCCCAGCCGTTGTGCCTGCGCTTCAAGCGCTGTGCGCAACGGGCCGTCGCCGGCAATCACCAGATACGGCAGCGGGCGTTGTTGCGCCGCCAGCGCGTAGGCGTCGAGCAGCAGATCGAAGCCTTTGGTGTGCACCAATCGGCCGATGCCCAGCCAGTAATGATGGGGCACACCACCGGGCAACGGCGCTTGTGCCGCACGCATCAGTTGTTCGCTGATCACTGCGTTCGGGCAATAACGAATACGCGGTCGCCCCCACGGCATCAACCCGGCAAGCGACTGGCGCAGACCGTGGGACACCGCGACCACCTTGCCGCTGCCGCACAGGTACAGCGCGTACAACAGCCGCAGGCTGGCGCGCCCGGTGTTTTGCTCGGCGCAATCCAGCGCGGCGTGGCGGGTGTAAATGACTTTGCAGGGACTGCCCAGGGTGGCGAACCAGGTGCAGAGATTGGCCTGCTCCTTGGCGCCAATCAGGTGCGTCACGCTTTCGCGGCGAATCAGCCGGCGCAACAGCACGATCGACTTTAGCCAGCCCGCGAGCCCACTGCCGCCACCGGCCATGCTCGGCGCGCCGTCGACGTTGGGCGAGTCGCCGTTCATGACGAAAAAACTCACCCGCCTTCCGTCCGCCAGAAACTGCTCGGCGAGGCGTTGCTGCACGCACTCGACGCCGCCGCCAGTCTGGTAATCCTTGAGCGTGAACAGAATATGCATCGGCACAATCCTCATGGGGCAGTGACATTGATTGCCACTTGCTGGCGCAGAATCAGTTCGGTCAGGCGCAGGGCATTGCTCGGGTAGTCGAGCAGGTAACGCTTGATCGTGTGCGGCTCGCGGTACATGCGGTAAAAGGCGCGCAGGTGCAGGCGATTGATAGCGTCGGGGTAGTAACGCTCGCTGGCATTGGCCTCCTGACGAATGAAACCGCCGCAGGTGAACGCCACGCCGCTGAAACCACCGCGCAGTGCTTCGAGGATAAAGCGCTCCTGCAGACCGGCGCCAAGGCCGACCAGCAGCAGGTTGGTGCGCTGTCGGCGGATGTCAGCTTGAATTGCCGCACCTTGTTCGGCGTCGAAGTAACCGTTGTGCGCGCCGACCAGTTGCAGGCGCGGGTACTGCATACCGAGCTTGTCAACGAAACGATCAAGCTCGGCCTGCCGCGCACCGACCACGTAGACGCGTTTGCCGCGCTGCTCGGACTCGCGCAACACCGGATCGGCAATCGAGGTGAAATCGAAACTGACCCGCTGCACCGCGCGCCCGGTGATGCGCGACATGAACCCGGACATCAGCATGCCGTCGCAGAAATACGCCAGCGACGGCGGCGGCTGGCGGATGAAACTGCCGATCGAGGCGAAGTTGAGAAAGGAGAACGCCCGGTTGGATTCCAGCAGGGCCGGCGAATAACGGTCGAGCAATTCCAGGCGGATCATGATGCGAGATCCTGTGTTTCGGCGGCGCAGGTTGGCCGGCCGACGCTGATGTAGGTGAAGCCGCGTGCGCTGAGGCGTTGCGGATCGAACAGGTTGCGCCCGTCGAAAATCAGCGGATTTTTCAACTGGCGGGCGAGCAGTTCGAAGTCTGGTGCGCGAAACGCTTGCCACTCGGTGACGATCACCAGCGCGTCGGCATTTTTCAGCGCCGCCTCTTTGGTCCCGGCCAGCGTCAGGTCATCGCGCGGGCCGTAAAGCTGCTGGGCTTGTTCCATGGCTTTCGGGTCGAATGCCTGCACGCTGGCGCCGGCCCGCCACAACGCCTCCATCAACACGCGGCTGGGGGCTTCGCGCATGTCGTCGGTGTTGGGCTTGAAGCTCAGGCCCCACAACGCGAAGGTTTTGCCTTCCAGCGCGCCGTTGAAGTGCTCGGCGATCTTGTGAAAGAGCGTGCTCTTCTGCTCGTTGTTGCGTGACTCCACCGCGCGGAGCAGGCGCGCATCGATGTCGACGCCGTGGGCGGCGTGGATCAACGCCCGCACATCCTTGGGAAAACACGAACCGCCATAACCGATGCCGGGATAGATGAACTGGTAGCCGATGCGCGGATCCGAGCCGATGCCATGGCGGACCATTTCGATGTCGGCGCCAAGCTTTTCCGCGAGCCCGGCCATTTCGTTCATGAAGCTGATCTTGGTCGCGAGCATGCAGTTGGCCGCGTACTTGGTCAGCTCGGCGCTGCGCACATCCATGACGATGATTTTTTCGCGGTTGCGATTGAACGGTTCGTACAGCTCACGCATCAGCGCTTCGGCGCGCGGGCTGTCGGTGCCGATGATGATCCGGTCGGGGCGCATGCAGTCGTCGACCGCGCAACCTTCCTTGAGAAATTCCGGGTTGGAAACCACATCGAAGGTCAGTGCACCACGGCCGCTTTCGCCGAGGATGGCGCTGATGCATTCGCGCACCCGGTCCGCCGTGCCCACCGGCACCGTGGATTTGTCGACGATGATCTGCTCGCCGCGCAAGTGCTCGCCGATGGTGCGGGCGACGCTGAGGACATGTTTGAGATCCGCCGAGCCGTCCTCGTCCGGCGGCGTGCCGACGGCGATCAGCAACACGTCGCCGTGTTTTACCGCAGCGGCCAGATCACTGCCGAATTGCAGGCGACCGCTGTGATGATTGTCCCGCACCAGGCTTTTCAGACCCGGCTCGTAGATGGGCAGGCTGCCGTCATTCAAGGCTTGCACCTTGGCCGCGTCGACATCCACACACAGCACGTTGTGGCCAACCTCGGCCAGCGCGGCGCCCTGGACCAGTCCGACATAACCGATACCGAATACACTCACATTCATGGGAAAACCTCATGCGTGGCGGGGTGGGCCAGAGCGCTGGCCGCTGTCAGTAGATGTTTTTCGAGAACAGGGTGAAGGGCGTCTTCAGCAGGATCTTGATGTCCAGCCACAGCGACCATTGATTGATGTAATTGAGGTCCTGGGCGACCCGGCGCTGCATCTTTTCCACGGTCTCGGTTTCGCCGCGATGCCCGGTGATCTGTGCCAGCCCGGTGATGCCAGGCTTGAGCCGATGCCGCGCCATGTAGGCGCGCACCTTGCCGGTGTAATAGATGTTGTGAGTGACTGCGTGCGGGCGCGGGCCGACCAGCGCCATGTGGCCGAACAGCACGTTGAATAGCTGCGGCAGCTCATCGATCGAGCTGCGTCGCAGAAAGCGTCCCAGCGGTGTGACGCGGTCGTCGTCGCGGGTGGCCTGACGCACTTGCTGATCGTCGTGCACGCGCATTGAGCGGAATTTCCACACGCGGATCACTTCGCCGTCGCAGCCATGGCGGTTCTGCTTGAACAGCACCGGCCCCGGCGACGTCAGCTTGACCGCAATGGCCACGCCGAGCAGCAGCGGGCTGAGCAGAATCAGCGCCACCGCGGCGACGCTGCGTTCGAACAGGTCCTTGCAGAACAGGCTGCCGGGGTGCGAAGTGAGCAGGCTTTCGTTGAGATAGATCGCCGGCATCCGCTCGATCTCGGAGATCGAATGATTGAGCAGGACCATGCTGCCCAGATCCGGAATCCACACCACGTCGACGTTCATGTCGAGCAGGTTGATGTACAGCGCTTCGATGGTCGCTGCCTCGGCCATCGGCAGCACGATGTAGACGCGCCGCGCCTGCAAGCGTGTGATGATTTCGCGAATGTCCTCGACCTCACCGAGCAGCGGCAGGATGCTCGGCGCCGGGCCGCTGTCGGCTTTCGCCGCGACAAAACCGAGCAGCAGCGCACGATCCGGGTCGAGCAGTTTGCGCGCCAGTTCATGGGCGGTCGGGCAGGTGCCGATGATCACCGCGCGTCGCTCGTTGCTGATCATCTTGGTGTACATGCGCACGAACAGATGCAGCGGCAGAAACGTCGCCGCCTGGGCGAGAAAACCGACCACGGCCCAGACAATCACCACTTGCCGCGAGAACAACGCGCTTGTCTGGGTGACGAAGGCGATGCTCATCAGCAGCCCGAGCAGAATCAGCCAACCGGCGAGCAAACGTCCGAGCCCGACCAGCAGACCATGGCGCTTGTGGTAGACCTGCACCAGGCCGTAGACCGGCATTGAGCCAAGCACGGTGAGGATGATCAGCAAGCGGTACTCACTGGGCAACTCGCCGATGCGCCAGTGCACCAGCACGATCAGCAACAGGTTGACCAGGGTCATTGCGCACAGCCATTGCACCCAGAAGGTGAGGCCGCGACGGTGTGCCATTTGCGCGGAATATTGCGAGGTCATCGGCGCGATCTCCGATTCGTCGAACAGGGAAGGATTTGCTGTTGCCGGGCGGCACGGCCCGAAGGATCAGCGCGGGGCGAAGTCGTAGTCGTAGAAGGAACGGGAATGGCCATGGCCGTACTTGCGCGCCTTGCGCAGATCGACCTGATTGAGCACCACGCCGAACACCGGCGCCTGGCTCTGCTGCAACACGGCAATGCTCTTGCGCACCTGGCCCACCGGCGTGCTCTGCGCCTTGACCACGTAGATCACCGCATCGGAATGCTGCGCCAGCAACAGTGCGTCACTGACGATCTCCGCCGGCGGCGAATCGATGATGATGTGCCGGTAGCGCGACTTGAGAATCTGCAACAGCCGGCCGAGGCGCGGTGAGCTGAGTAAATCCTGCGCCGGCGCCACGGCATTGCTCGAACTGCTCGAGGCTTTCAAACGCGGTGCCTCGAACGGGTCCAGCGCCGATGGCGACAGGCAGCCGGCCGGGAGCATGTCGAGATTGCCGACGCTGCGGATGCAGTCTTCCAGCCGCGCGCTGCCGGCCATGAGGTTAGCGAGGCCGGGGCTCTGCGGCGGAAAATCGAAGTTCAGCGACAGCGTCGGCTGCCGCATGTCGGCATCGATCAGCAGCACCCGTTCCAGCGGCGCCAGCGACGAAGCGAGATTGTTGGCGATAGTGCTCTTGCCTTCGCCGGACACCGAAGACGTGACCAGCACCACCTGCGCTGGGCGTTCGTTGTTTTGCAGCATCAGCCAAGTGCGCAGGTTACGGATGGTTTCGCAGAAACGCGGGTGGTCGTTGTCCTCGAACAGCCGCGCCAACTGCCGCCGGCTCTTTTTCATCACCAGCGGCACGACGCTGAGCAGCGGCACATTGAGCAGACTCTCGACGGTGTCGTCGGTCTTGAACGTGTTGCTCAGGGTATCGAAGAGGAAGGCGAGGGCGATGCCGACGATCGCTGCGACCAGCGCGACAATTGCGAGAATCAGGTTCTTGCGCGGTTTGCTCGCTTCCAGCGGTGCGATCGCCGGGTCGACGATGCGCGCCTTGGCCGAATCCATGTCCGAGGTGGCGGCGGTTTCCTTGAGGCGGGTGACGAAGGTTTCGTAGAGCGCTCGGGTGCTGTCGACTTCACGCTGGAATTCGCGCAGCTGGAATTCCTTGCGCGAAATGTCCTGAATCTGCGCCTTGTTGCTGTTGAAGGATTTGCGGAGGGCGTCTTCGCTGGCCACTGCCAGTTGATACTGGCGCTCGATACCGGCAACCACTTGCTGCACTTGCAGGCGCAGGCTGTTGGCCGCCGTACGTTGTTCGGATCGGGCGGAGATCAGCGCCGGGTGTTTCGGCCCGTAGCGGCCCGACAACTCTTCGACTTTTGCCTGGGCCTTCGCCAGATCGGCCTGGAACTGCTGAATCAGCGGATTGCTCAGCACTGCCGGCACGCTGGACAAACGACTGATGTCGCCGTTGCTCAAGGCTTGCGCCTGACGGAACTGGCTCTCCGCTTCGGCACGGTCGCGGCGCGCATCGATCATGCGGTTGCCGGTCATCTGCAGCTCGTTGGCACTGATGGTGGCGACACCGTCGACATCGACCAGACCCTGTTCCTCGCGGTAGGCCTGCAACTTGTTTTCGGCGACGCGCAGGTTGTCGCGCAACTCGACCAGGCGGGTGTTCATCCAGCTGGTGTTGTTTTGCGAAGACTTGAGGCTGGTGTCCTGCTGGCTGTCGATAAAACCCTGGGCGAGGGCGTTGGCCACCGCCGCAGCGAGTGCCGGGTCGGGCAGTTCGACCTCGATCTCCAGCAACTGACTCTTGCCGACAAACTTGACGCTGGTATGCAGCATCAGGTTTTGCGTGACGTCGTTGAACACTTGTTCTTCGGTCGCTGGCGGCTTCGGCGGCGGCAGCAGATCCAGCCACGGCAGCCACTGGTCGCGATTGAGCTCCGCCAGCCATTGGCGCGGGGTGAACCAACTCTGCGCCTGCTGGCGTGGATCGGTGATCGGATTGGTAGTCAGGCCGAGTTTGCGCACGGCGCGCTCGGCCAGATCCCGCGATTGCAGCAACGCCTGCTGGGTCTGCAAGTAATCAGTGGTGGTGGCGCCGCCGGATTCGGCGGCTTGCTGAAAACTCAACACCGGCGGCGTCTTGTCCTTGATCAGCAACGTGGCACTGCCGACGTACTGCGGCGTGATGAACGACAGCGACGCCACGGCCAGCGCGCAACTGAGCAGCACCAGCCAGGCGATGTTCCACTTCGCCGACCAGATCACCCGCCACAGGTGCAGCAGATCAAGGGTGTCCGACTCATCGGCCGTTTTTGTTTGCGAGTGGGCCTGGAGCGGACGTTCGAGGTAGGTGCTTGGGCTGTTGTCCATGATCAGAAAAAGCCTTGTGCAATGGAAATGGTGTCGCCGGGGGCGATGACGGTGGTGCGCGAGATGTTCTCGGTGACCGGCGGGCCACCACTGCCGCGCAAAATCGTCACGCGTTTCATTGAGGCGCGTTCGGTCAGGCCGCCACCCAGGGCGATGGCTTTTTCCAGGGTCAGCCCGGGCTGGAAGGGATAACTGCCGGGCTTCTGCACCTCGCCGTTGATGTAGAACGGGCGGTATTCGATCTGGCTGAGGCTGACTTTCGGATCGACCAGATAGCCTTGCCTGAGGCCATCGACGATTTTTTGTTCGACCTGATTGGGCGTCAGGCCCTTGGCGACGATTTCGCCGAGAAACGGGTAGGAGAAGGTGCCGGCATCGTTGAGGCGGATCTTCTTGAAGCTCAGTTCCGGCTCGCCGAACACGATGATGCGCAAGACATCGCCAGCGGCCAGGCGGTAATTGGTGTCGGTGTCCGCGGCCTCGACCGTGGGCACTGTCCAGAGCAGCAACAACAATAAAATCAGGCGCGTATGCATGGCCCAACCCTCCTACAGACTGACGTCGAACGTGATCTGGAAAACATTGCGGGTGAAGCTTTCGTTGTCGGCATCGGAGTCGTTATCGCGGTGGCGGTAGGCGACTTCGACGTCCAGCCAGCGGCGCATTGCGTAATTCACGCCGAGTTTGTAGTCCTGCAAATCGTCGCTACGGTCCTGGCCTTCGTAGACGTAATGGCCCATGCCGACTTCGGCAACGCTGGTGATGCGTTCGGTCCAGCCGTGACGCCAACCGATCTGGGTGAAGGTGGCTTTCACCGCGTCGGAGCCGTCGTCGCCCTCGGCCATGGCCTGGCGGGCGAGAAAGGTGAAGGTCGAGTAGGTGCGCGGTTTCCACGCCAGATCCACTTGCCAGGTCGGGTTGCTCAGGTCGTCGGAACCGCTCTGGTCGAAATTCTTGCGCTCGTAACCGACGCGCAATTTGCCGGTGGTTTTCGCCGTCATGTCCCACTCGGCACCGGCCAGCACTGCGTCGGAGCGACTGCTGCGCGGGCTGTTCGATTGCAGGTAGTCGAAGCGGGTGTGGTCGTATTCGAGCAAGCCACGGGTCTTGCTGCCGAGGCGGTGATACCAGGTGCTGGTCAGATTGCTGGTGTTGCGCTCCTTGTCATCGTTGATGCCGTCGGCGTTGTCGTAGCGCAGTTGTGCGTAGCTGGCGCCGAGGTCGATCTGGTTCAGCGCACTGCGCGCACCGAAGGTGTACACGCCGCCGACGCGCTGACTCTCGATCTTGTCGTTGATGCCGTCGACGGCGGTCGAGGTGGTGCGCTCGTATTTGCGCGCCTCGGCTTCGAGTTTCAGCCGATGCCGGTCGGTGAACTCCATGATGCTGTCAGCGCGCAGACGCTGGGCGGTGTTCGAAGCGTCCGAGGCGCTGTGATAGATGTAGCGGGTCGGTTCCCAGATCACCCGCGTGGCGCTGTTGCGGTCCTCCGCCTTGAGCTCGAAGGCCGGCGCCAGACGGGTGACCATGGTCGATTCGACATCGTGTTCGACTTCGCGAAAGTTGTCGTCGTAGCTTTCCGACAAGGCAAGGGTCGGGGTGAAATCGAAGCCGTAGACATTGATCGCTTGCGGCTCAACGCTCCAGGCAGCTTCAGGGGCACAGCAGGCGACGACTAAAACCAGGGAACAGCGAGGCTTCAGAGCCATGGATCACGCTCCTGATTAAGGGGGTCGGGGTCAGGGCGAAGCGGATCCGGACTATTGTCGCTGGCGTTCGAGGTAACTCAGCGGGACGCTGACGTGCTGTTGGCGGTTGAGAAAATTGAGCAGGATCATCACGCGCTCATCGCCCTGCATGGACAGGAACACGCCTTCGAGCGGGGACAGTGGGCCCTGGACGATTTGCAGAGGTTCGCCGGGCTTGAGTGTCGGTTCGGCAGGAAAACCGAGCGACTCCTGGCTGCGTTCGCGCAGTTGCGCAATCACGTCTTCGTCGACCCGGGCGGGCACATGGTTGAATTCGACGATGCGGCTGACACCGCGGGTCGAGCGAATCGGTGCCCAGTTATCGTCTCGGCTCAGTTCAATGAACACGTAGCCGGGGAACAGCGATTCCAGTGTTCGTTGGCGTTTGCCACGAATACTTCGCTCGCTCATCAGCTGCGGCCGAAAGGTCGAATAGTTCTGTTGCTGCAGATTGAGTTGTGCCCGTTCATCCTGGCGGGGCTTGCACTGCAATAAATACCAGTTAGAACCGTTGCGGCAAACCGTTAGCATGCTGGAGTACTCCATACATAGCGATCGTGTAAGCAGGGCGGCCGATAACGTGGGAAGAGCCGCCAAGCTTGCTAGTAGGTAGTAGGCTGATCAAGGCAAAGTGCCGAGCCAGATGCATCAATGTTTATTGGCAGAAGAAGTGTTTCAAAAATGAATCAACTTGATTGGGTTGTTGTTATATCCATGGCCGTCTTGGCTATAACGAGTCCGCGCTTTTGTTTGAGCAAAGCTACCGCACGGTTCGCAGTTGCGACCTTCAGGATCCAATTACATAAATAGCCGGAGAGCAGAAAAGTACGCGTCGGCGCGAGCTCATCGGGCAGTGATTAGTTATCGGCCAGTCTTTGCAAGCTGTCAATTGCTAACAGTCAAAAACATTACCTTTCATCCGCTGATGATGGCCATCTCACGTAAGTCATTGTTTGGTCAGGGCGGATTTTATTCGTCGGGTTTTTTAAACTTTTCGAAGTTGTTGTAGTCACGCGGGTTAGATGGCGCGCGTGATAGCAAATTAGTTTCAATCTTACATGTTTCGGTTCGTAAGAAGTTTTGATTTTAGATGCCTCGCGTCGGATGCTGCTGGCCCGGGTAACTAAGGTCGTCTATGAATAGTTACGGTCGTTCGCGGGTAAATGTTCGTGCTGCATATTTCTTGAAGTCAAACCGGTGAGCCGAGGCAATCATGAGTGTTCTGGTAACGGGTGCCGCAGGTTTTATCGGTTATCACACGGTCATGCGTTTATGTCGCGAAGGGCTAGAGGTTGTGGGTATCGACAATCTCAATCCTTATTACGACGTCAAACTCAAACAGGCGCGTTTGCAGAGATTGCAGACGCTGGTCAATTTTACGTTCCAGCGGCTGGACATTGTCGATCAGAGCGCTTTGACCGCGTTGTTCGAACACGGCCACTACAAACAGGTCATTCACCTCGCTGCGCAGGCCGGAGTGCGCTACTCGCTGGACAATCCTGATGCCTATGCGCAGTCGAATCTGGTCGGGTTTCTCAACGTTCTGGAAGCGTGCCGTCGTTACCCTCCAGAGCACTTGATCTATGCATCGAGCAGTTCGGTGTATGGCGCCAATACCAAGATGCCGTTTGCAGAAGACGATCCGGTCGATCAACCGGTTTCGTTGTACGCCGCGAGCAAACGCGCCAACGAACTGATCGCGCACAGTTACTGCCATCTCTACGGCTTGCAAGCCACCGGCCTGCGCTTCTTTACCGTGTACGGCCCGTGGGGTCGACCGGACATGGCGCTGTTCAAATTCACCGAAGCGATGCTCAACGGGCGCGCCATCGACCTCTACAACCAAGGCGAAATGGCGCGCGACTTCACCTTTATCGACGACATCGTCGAAGCGATTTTCCGACTGCTCGACAAACCGCCCGCAATCAGCGCCGAGCGCGGCACCAATCGCCTGTTCAATATCGGTCGCGGCAGTCCAGTAGCGCTGATGAGCTTCGTCGAATGCCTGGAGCAGGCACTGGGCATCAAGGCTCAGCGCCGTTATTTGCCGATGCAGGAGGGCGACGTGCTGAAGACCTGGGCCGACGTATCGGCGCTGGCACGCTGCATCGACTTCAGCCCGCAGGTGCCGATCGAGCAGGGCGTGCAAGCGTTCGTGCAGTGGTATCGCGAGTTTTATCAGGTCTGATTCAGTGCAGGGTGACGGCCCTGCGACTTTCCCCGATGCGGATCCGGTCGAGGGCGCGGTTCAACGCATCCAGTGCATCGAGCAGCGCCTTGGCCTCGGCTTCACGCCCGACGCCCCACAGGCGTTCGGCCATTTTGTTCAAGGCCAGAATGGCGCGTTCGATGTCGGCTGCACTGGCGGTGTTCTCAGGGGGTGGTGGTTTTTTCGGCATTCACGGTTCCTCGTCGGTCGGCAAACCACCATACCGCCAAGGCGCCGAGCTATACAGCCAGAAGTGTCGCCGATCAGCAGCGAATGCTATCTGATCAGCAAGCCGCCCCAATCAACCCCGCCTCGATAAACCGCACCGAACTCTCCAGCGCCTGCTGCCCCTCGGCCAGCATGCCTGCGTAGAAATGCCAGGCGTGAAACATGCCGGGCCACACTTCAAGATTGACCCGGACGCGGTTGTCCGCCAGGTGATTGGCCAGACGCAAGGCGTCACTGAGCATCAGTTCGTTTTCGCCGATCTGTACCAGAATCGGTGGCAGTCCGGTGACGTCGGCGAACACCGGCGACGCCAGCGGATGGTTGGCCAAGGTGTCGCCGAGAAAGGCTCGCGCGAGGATATCCAGCACGGGCTTGGAGTTTAGCGGGTCAAGGCCTTCACGATTGCTCATGGAGGCGCCGGTGTGTTCGAGGTTGGCCCATGGCGAGATGGACGAACCCACTGCGGGCAAGGGCAAGCCTTTGGATTTTGCCGCGACCATCACGCTGACCACCATCGCGCCACCCGCCGACTCGCCTGCGAAGGCAATCTTGCTGGCGGCGATGTTCTGCTCAAGCAACCACTCATAGGCGCGCAAAGTGTCATCGATGGGGGCGGGGAACTGATGCTCGGGTGCGAGGCGGTAATCCGGCATGTACACCCGCGCGCCAAGCATTTTTGCGTAGTTGCCGCCGATGCCGTGGTAGCCGTCAGGTCGACCGACGATGTAGGCGCCGCCGTGGATGTACATCAGCACCGCGTCGGTCTTGAGTTCATCCGGAGTCACCAGCGTAGCGGGCACGCCGCCCATGTCGACTGCTTCAAACCTCACGCCAGCCGGTGGTTGATTCTGCCCTAGCATTTTTGCGTAGGCATCGCGGATGTCGCTCATCTTAGTGGTGGTATCGATACCCTTCAGCACGGGCACCAGATCGCTGAGGCTGTTGGCCCAGGTTTGTACAGCTGCTTTTACTTCAATGTTCATATGACCTCGATCAGACGTTAGTGATGGCTTAACTAATCGAAATGGTATGCTCATGATTGGGGAATAGGGTTCCCCATAACCGGTGCCAAGCCGCCTGAATGCCAAACCCGGAGGCCACATGGAACTGCATAACCTGAACGACATCGCCGCCTTCGTCGCCTCGGTGGATACTGGAAGTTTTACGGCGGCGGCCAGGCAACTCGGGCTGACCCGCTCGGCCGTCGGTAAATCGATCGTGCGGCTCGAATCGCGTCTGCAGGTCCGTCTGCTCAACCGCACCACCCGCAGCCTGAGCCTGACCGACGATGGTCGGGTGCTGTATGAGCGATGTGTGGGCATCTTGCAGGATCTGGACGAGGTCGAAGAAGCTTTGGCGTTCCGCCGTTCGACGCCCAGCGGCCGCTTGCGCATGAGCCTGCCGGTAGCACTGGGCCGGCTGCACGTTGTGCAGCACATCGAGCGCTGTCTGAGAGACTGGCCGTCGCTCGCCATCGACGCGACGTTTTCCGATCGGCTGGTCGACCTGATCGACGAGGGTTTCGATCTGGCGATTCGCATCGGTCCGCCCAAGGAAGACTCCGGGCTACTCACGCGCACGGTGGCTTACCAGCAAATGATCACCTGTGCCTCGCCCGATTATCTGAATGAACATCCGGCACCGCAGACACCCGAAGATCTGGCCGGGCATGCGTGCCTGCACTTCGTCAGCGGCGGCCGATTGCTGGCGTGGAATTTTCGCGTCAATGGTCAGCCTGTGCCGGTCATTCATGCCGGACGGCTGCAAATGGACAGCGCCGAAGCCTTGCATCAGGCGACTGCGGCAGGCCTCGGTATCGCGACGTTGCCATCCTATGTGGTCAACGATGACCTGCGCAGTGGCAAGCTCGTGCAGTTGCTCGCTGGGTACGCCGAGGCTGCCGAGCCGATCCGGGTGATTTACCCGAGCAAGCGACACCTGTCGCCGAAGATTCGGCTGTTTATCGACAGGCTGGTGGAAGCGTGGTCACCGGCGCCTTGGGACTGATCAGCCCGCCATAGGAGCTGTGCCGCAAATTCACAGCAGGTGTGCTTTTTCAGCTATATCCAGCCAATCTTGGCGAGCCGTACTCTTGCAAACAGTGGCGCAGAAACTTGCGTGTCATCGCCACTGTAATCCGACGATGTCTGTGCTCGGCACGGATCATTTGAAGGAACAATAAAAACAATATCTGCGGGAGATGAATCCAATGAGACTCGCTCAAGAGGAAGCCGTGGCCGTGGCGGCTACCACGAAAAGCTGGCTGAAAGCTGCCGGCATCCTGCTTTGCCTGTCCACCCCGGTCGCCGCGCTCGCGGACATCAGGATCGGTGCGCTTTATCCCCTGAGTGGATCCCTGGCGTTACTGGGCGACGAGAGCTTCCGTGGCCTCGAACTGGCCGTCGCCGAACGAAATGCCTCGGGCGGTTTGAAGGGCGAGCCGATCAAGTTGCTCAAGGCCGACGCAGTCGATGCGGGACAAGCGGTCGGTGCCGCGCGCCGGCTCACCTCTGTTGAGAACGTCACTGCTGTATTTGGCAGCTATTCCTCGGCGCTGTCATTTGCGGCCACGCAGGTGACGGAGATGGCGGGGGTGCCGTTTTTCGAATTGGGTGCGGTGTCCGACCACATCACTGAGCGTGATCTGAGCTACGTGATGCGCAGCAACCCGACCACCAGGAATTTTGCCGAGGGCACCATCACCGCCATCACGGACATTGTCAGCCCGTCGCTCAAGGTCGATCCGAAACAATTGAAGGTCGCGATCATCCACGAGGATGCGCTGTACGGTACAACCATCGCCGGGTTTCAGAAAAAAATCGCTCAGGAGCAAGGTCTGAATGTGGTCGAGGTACTACCGTATTCGGCCAAAGCGGTCGATCTCTCATCGCTGATCCTGCGTTTGAAAGGCGCCCAGGCGGATGTGGTATTGCAGACCAGTTATCAGAACGACACGACGCTGTTTTTCCGCCAGATCCGCGAAGCCGGTTTCAGGCCCAAAGCCGTTATCGGCGCCGGCGGCGGCTATTCCATGCAGGACACGGTCAAGGTCGTCGGCGCAGCCAATATGGAAGGCGTGCTTGATGTCGATTTCCCACAGTTCCAGACCAATGAAAACGGCGCTCCCGGTATCGGGGCGTTCGCCAAGGCATACAAGGATCGCTACGGCAGCGAACCGCGCTCGGGCCACAGCCTGATCAACTATGTCGGGGCGAAGATATTCCTCGATGCCATGGAAAACAGTACTTCGCTGGACGCCGATGCGATCCGTGCCTCGGTGGCAACCATCGATATTCCTCTCGGCGGTACGGCTGCCGG
Source organism: Pseudomonas sp. Sample_21 (assembly GCF_004307525.1). NCBI lineage: Bacteria > Pseudomonadati > Pseudomonadota > Gammaproteobacteria > Pseudomonadales > Pseudomonadaceae > Pseudomonas > Pseudomonas sp. Sample_21. The sequence goes on from NZ_RCNZ01000082.1 coordinate 48,746, forward strand.
CATCGGTGCCAGGTTTGGCAAGAACGGCCAGAACCAGCGCGCCAATACGGCAATCATGCAGTGGCAGAACGGACTGCTGAAAACCGTTTACCCCCAGGCAGCCGCCGTTGCCCAAGCGCGTTTTTCCGACCAACCCTGATACCTGAACCCCGCAATCTGCTGAAGCTTGATCATTGAGCTTCACGGGTTCGTTCGCTCGCAAAGAGGGCGCCAACCGTGGAAATTTTCATCCAGCTCCTGTTGAACGGCTTATTGCTCGGTGGCACGTTGGCCATCATCAGCATCGGCCTGACTCTGATTTTCGGCATCGTGCGAGTGGTCAACTTCGCCCATGGCGAGTTTCTGATGATCGGCCTGTATGCCGTGTACTTGCTGAATTCGCACTTCGGCATCCACCCGTATATAGCGATCATTCCTGCGACGATCCTGTTGTTTGCCGCTGGTGCGGCAATGCAGCGTTTCATCATTCAGCCGTTGCTTGGCGCTGAGGGACATATCCAGATTTTCGCCACCGTGGGCGTCTCGATTGCCCTGATGAACGGCGCGTTGCTGATCTTCGGTGCCGACGTCATGACGGTGAAGAACATCAACGTCGGTACCACAACCGTCAGCTTTGGCGCCTTTCGCGTCAGCAGCGGTCAGTTGATCACTTTTGTCGCGTCGCTCGCACTGGTCGCGGGGCTGCACTGGTTTTTGCAGAACACCTTTCTCGGCCGGGCCGTCCGCGCTACTGCACAGCATCGCAACGCGGCGCAACTGATGGGTGTCAACGTCAAGAACATCTATGTGTTTGCCTTCGGCCTGGGTTGCGCCTGCCTGGGCGTCGCCTCGGGACTGATCGCTCCGCAATATCCGGTCTTTCCAACCGTTGGCACTTTCTTCGTGCTGACGGCGTTTGTGATTGTGGTGCTGGGCGGTCTGGGCAGCCTGTCCGGCGCACTGATCGGTTCAATGCTGATCGGCATCGTCGACAGTCTCGCCGGTTACTACATCGCGCCGGACCTCAAGGAGGTCGTCTATTTCACGATTTTCCTGGGCATCCTGGTGTTTCGTCCGACAGGTCTTTTCGGCGCCGGTCGCGGGTCTGAGTGAGGAAAATGGTCATGAATATTTTGCACCCGCGTGTCTATGTCAGTGCACTGGCCCTGGCGCTGTTACTGATCATTCCATTGAGCGTTGGCTCGCCGTTCGTTTATCACCTGTTCATCCTCATATGCAGTTATGCGGCACTGGCCAGTGCCTGGAACATCGTCGGCGGGTTTGCCGGCCAGCTGTCGTTGGGGCATGCCGTGTTCTATGGAGTGGGCGCTTACACGACGACGCTGTTGATGATGAAACTGGGCATCAGTCCATGGATCGGCATGTTCGCTGGCGCAATCCTGTCGTCAATTGTCGCGGTGCTGATCAGTTGGCCGTGCTTCAGGTTGCGCGGGCCGTTTTTTGCCTTGGCGACCATTGCGGTGCTGGAGGTCGTGCGTCTGGTGGCGATCAATCAGCATGACGTGACCGGTGGTGCGGCAGGGCTGGGCGTACCGCTGAAGCTCGGTTTCGAGTGGATGTTGTTCCGCCCGCGCTGGCCATACCTGCTGATTGCCTTCGCGTTTCTGCTCACCACATTGGCGGTGTCGTGGAAGATCAAGAATTCCCGACTGGGTTATTACCTGATCGCCGTGCGTGAGCGTGAAGACGCCGCCCATGCGGTGGGCGTGAACTCGGTCAAGGTCAAGCTGATCGCCGTGGTGTTGTCCGCATTTATCACCAGCCTGGTCGGCAGCTTTCACGCGATGTACCTGACCTTCATCGAACCCGGCTCGATGTTTTCTCTGGAGATGTCGATTCAGATCGCCATGTTCGCGTTGATTGGTGGACTGGGCACGGTATCGGGACCGCTGATCGGCACTTTGCTGGTGCTGCCGCTGGCTGAACTGGCACGCGGCTGGCTGGGCGATCTGGGCAGCGGTGTGCACGGTCTGGTCTATGGCATCGTGCTGGTCGCGGTGGTGCTGACTATTCCGCAAGGCGTGGTGGGGCGTTTTGGGGCCCGGATATTTGCCTGGATCGACTCATTGCCCGGCGGCCGTCGTTCGATGGCAAATACAGAAGCACCGATCGGGCCGACCTTGGCGCAAGCCCACTCGGCCACGCACGGTGAGCCGGTTCTGGTCGCAGAAAACCTGCACAAGTTCTTTGGCGGACTGCACGCCACCAACGATGTTTCGCTGAGCTTGGCCGAAGGCGAAATCGTGGGTGTGATCGGCCCGAACGGCGCCGGCAAAACTACGGTGTTCAACCAGCTCTCCGGATTTCTCCTGCCGTCCAAAGGCCAAGTGAAAGTGCGCCTGCTCAATGGCGACTGGGTCACCCCGAGCAGCCCGGCCGAGTTCGCCAGGGCAGGCATTGGCCGGACCTTTCAGATCGTCCAGCCATTCGCTGATTTGAGTGTCTGCGAAAACATCATGCTCGGTGCATTCATGCACACCGCCGACGCGAAGGAGGCGAGGGCGATCGCCGAGCAAGTCGCCGAGCTGACCGAACTCACCGCGCTGCTCGACACCCGGGCGCGCAACTTGACGGTCGGCGGCATGAAGCGCCTGGAAATGGCCCGCGCCCTGGCGACGCGCCCGCGCATCCTGCTGCTCGACGAGGTCATGGCCGGCCTCAACCCGACGGATGTTGCCAAGGCGATCGCAGTCATTCGCCGGGTGCGTGATTCGGGTGTCAGCGTGTTGATGATCGAGCACTTGATGCAAGCCACCATGAGCCTTTCTGACCGCATCGTCGTGATCAGTTCCGGCACGCTGCTGATGCAGGGCGCGCCTCATGATGTGATCAACGATCCTCAGGTGATCGAAGCCTACCTCGGCAAGGAGTACAGCCATGCTTAAACTCGACAACGTCCACAGCGGCTATGGCGGTACGGAGATTCTTCGTGGCGTGTCGTTCGAGGTCAATGCCGGTGAGGTGGTGACCATCGTCGGCGCCAACGGCGCCGGCAAAACCACGACCCTGCGCAGCTTGTGCGGCATCGTCACACCGTCCCAAGGCACGATCGAATTCGAAGGCCAGCGCATCGATGGCAATCGCCCCGATCAGATTGTCGACGCGGGCCTGACACTGATACCGGAGGGGCGCCAGTTGTTTCCCTTCATCAGCGTGCGCGACAACCTCTTGATGGGCGCTTACAAACGCAGTGCACGAGCGGGCTACAGGCAGCGTCTGGACAATATTCTCGATCTGTTTCCGAGGGTGCGCGAACGCCTTGATCAGAACGCCGGGACACTGTCGGGCGGCGAACAACAAATGGTTGCCATCGCCCGGGGCCTGATGGCCGAGCCGAAATTGTTGATGTTTGATGAGCCGTCGCTGGGCCTGTCACCGCTGCTGGTATCGCAGGTCTTCGAGATCATCGACAGGATTCTCCAGTTGGGCACCACCGTGTTGATCGTCGAGCAGAACATCGTTCATACGCTGCGCATTGCTCATCGCGGTTACGTGCTGGAGAACGGCGAGGTGGTGCTCAGCGGCACCGGCCAGGAACTGCTGGAAAACCCGCACGTCAAGCGTGCTTATCTGGGGCTCTGACCCAATCCATTCATCTGCAAGCGAGAGAAGGTCATGACTCATTCCAGACACGCCGGGCGCACCGTATTGGTCACCGGCGCCGGGGGCGGCATCGGTGCGGCGATCGCGCGGTTGTATTGCGAAGAAGGTGCAGCCGTGGCGCTGCTCGATGCCGATGCCGACAAGGTGCAACAGCAGGGCGTGGCGTTGCGTGATGCGGGTTTTGCGGTCGCGTGGGCGCAGGCTGATGTCGCGAATTTTCAAGACTGCGCTGCTGCCTGCGAGCGCTTGCAAGGTGAGCTCGGCCCCATCGATACGCTGATCAACAACGCCGGCATTTCGCCCAAACACCACGGCGCACCCGCGCCGATCTGGACCATGGCGCCGGATGAGTGGCTGCGGGTGGTCGATATCAACCTCAATGGCTCCTTCAACCTGGTGCGAGTGCTCGCGCCCGGCATGGTCGAGCGCCGGTTCGGGCGCATCGTCAATATGTCTTCGGTGGCGGGCAGCGCGTTCTTGCCGATTGTCGCAGCGCACTACAGTGCGACCAAAGCCGCAATCATCGGCTTTACCCGCCACCTGGCCGGCGAACTCGGGCCGTTCGGTATCACCGCCAATGCGCTGGCACCGGGACGAATCGAAACGCCATTGCTCAAGACCGTATCAGCCCAGGCCAATCAAGCCGTGGTCGACGAGACACCGCTGCGCAGGCTGGGTACACCGCTTGAGGTGGCAAGGGCGGCGTGTTTTCTCACGTCGAGTGAAAGCGACTTCATTACCGGCCAGGTGGTTGATGTCGCGGGCGGCTGGTTGATGCGCTGATGACTTCTTGCGAGGACGTTTGTCATGGTTAAAACAATGGGATTTCCCGGACGCTACGAGCAGGGTCCGAATGCATTGCACCAATTGGGCAGAGTGCTGAACGACATGGGCCGATCGCGGCCGCTGGTGCTTTGCGATGAGTTTGTCGCCCGGCATCTATGGCCGCAGGTTGGCGCCGCGTTGCAGGACCAGGGATGGGAGCCATTGCACATCGAGTTTCCCGGCGAGTGCACGCGCGCTGCGATTGCGCAGTTATCCGAGCAGGCATTGCTGCACGCCCCCGACACGATCATTGCGCTGGGCGGTGGCAAGACCATCGATACGGCGAAGGGGCTGGCGGCCAATCTCGACGTACCGATCATTGTCTGCCCCACGATCGCTTCAAGTGACGCGCCAACGAGTCGGCTGATCGTGCTTTATGACGAAGAGCACAAAGTGGTGGGCGTGGAGTTCCTGAAGATGAATCCCGCTGCGGTGATTGTCGATACAGAGGTCATCGTTCAGGCGCCGGCACGGTTCTTCGCGGCCGGGATCGGCGATGCCATCAGCAAGAAATTCGAAGCCCGACAGTGCTACGCCGCCGGCGGCCACAACTCTTTCGGCACACCGCCTCTGCACACGGCGTTGATGCTCACCAACCTGGTTTTCGACACGCTGATGCAGTGCGGCGTCCCGGCTTATCAGGCGGTGTGTCGTCATGAACTCACCGATGATGTCGAGCGGGTCATCGAAGGCACCGTGCTGATTAGCGGTGTCGGTTTCGAGAGCGGTGGTTTGTCACTGTCCCATGCCCTGGTTCGGGGGCTGACCGCGATACCGGCGATGGCGTCGATGCTGCACGGCGAACTGGTAGCGTTCGGCACGCTGGTGCAGATGGCGGTGGAGGCGCGACCGGTCGAAGAGATTGAACAGGTCGCGCGTCTGCTGCACGCGGTGAAGCTGCCTGTGACGTTCGCTGAGCTGGGTCAGCGCACGCCATTGACGACGGCGCAGATCACTATCCTCGTGGACGCGACCTTATCGGCGGTATACGCCAGAAACATGCAACCGCCCTTGACCTACCAGCGCCTGGTGGAAGGATTGGCGGCGGCTGACAGCCTGGGTGCGCGGCTGATCAGAGGCTGCGCGAGGCCGCCCGCGACGCTGTGATCCTGTGTCACAACAGGTATGACCAAGTAGCTGTTTTCTCCCGTACAGCGACGCCATAACCTTTCCCCCAAGCGAAATCCTGGCGCAATCAAGTGCTGTGAGTTCGTCAAGAAAACCTAGAGGCCTGACAATGAATACTCCTGTTAAACCTGATGAGCTCGCCATTGCGTACCAGTTGCCGCAAGTTCCATTCATGACGCCCGACATGGTGCATCCGGGCGTCATGACGCAGTGGCTCGAAGACGATGCGCTGTGGGTGCCGGTAACGAAATCTGTCTCCTTCAAGCCATTGCTGCTCAACACCAGCGGCGGCTACTACATCAACCTGTTGCGGGTGCGTCAGGCCGGCGTGCTGTCGCGTCACCGCCATACCGGCGGCGTGCATGCGATCGTGCTCAAGGGTCGCTGGTACTACCTGGAGCATGACTGGATCGCGGAGGAGGGGTCTTTTGCCTATGAGCCGCCCGGTGAAACGCATACCCTGTTCGTCCCCGAGGATGTGAGTGAAATGATCACCTGGTTCCACGTGCAGGGTGGCTACACTTACGTCGATCCGCAGGGCGTTGCCGTGGGTTACGAAGATGTGTTCACCAAGCTTGAAGCCGCCCGAGCGCATTACAAGACGCTGGGTTTGCCGGACGACTACATCGAACAGTTCATTCGCTGACCCGGACCCCAGGAAAAAGCGCGCTTCGGCGCGCTTTTTCATGAGCGTTGAGACAACATGCCTTCAAGCTTTTCGCCAGGACCGGCCATGGACAATTATTCGCAGCTACTCGCTTTTATCTGGTCTACCGAATGTGGAAGTTTTTCTGCTGCCGCGCGCGCCCATCACCTGACGCCATCAGCGGTCAGCAAACTGATCACCCGCCTGGAAGATCGCTTGCAGGTCCGGCTGTTCCAGCGCGGCTCGCGCGTGCTTACGCTGACCGAGGAGGGCGCCGCTTACCTGCGCAGCGCCAAAGCCGTCGTCGAAGCCATGAACGAGGCGGACTCGCTGGCCGAGGCGTTGCCCTCCAGGGTCAGTGGCACCCTGCGCATTCACACCATGACCTCTTTCGCCAAACACCAGATCGTGCCGTGGCTGCCCGAATTTCTGGATTTGTATCCCTCACTGGACGTTGAGATTCAACTCGGTGCGCAATTCGTCGATCACTTCGAGCAAGGGCTGGATATCGCCATCCACAGCGGCGTATTGCCCAGCTCATCACGCATTGCCAGACGCATCGGCGAATGTGAATGGCTGATCTGTGCCTCGCCGCAGTACCTGGCTGAACACGGCACACCAACCACACCCGCAGATTTGCTGAATCATCGTTGCTTCAATTTCAGCTTCGTCAGCCCGTGGAACAAATGGTCATTTTTGCAGGATGGAGACGGCGTCTCGGTACCGGTGACCGCCAGCGCGTCTTTTACTCAAGGCGATCTGTTGCGCGACATGGCGCTGTCAGGCGCTGGCGTGGTGAAGCTTGCGGACTTTCATATCGGGCTTGATGTAAAAGCGGGAACGCTGGTGCCGTTGCTTGAGGATTTCAAAACGGGTGTGGTCGAGCCGATCTACCTGCTTTATTCGGATCGCAAGCATTTGAGTCCACGGATACGAGTGTTCATCGAGTTTTTTCAGAACAAGTGGCGTGAGCATCCGTGGAAAACTGAAAGCTGGCTGTAAAAGACTGGCGTCAGCGACGGACTACTCCGTCGCCAACAGCCTCTTTACCTCACCCACAATCACCGCAATATCAAACGGCTTGGGCACCACCACATCAAACAGATCCGAACGCTGCATGCCGATGTGCGCTTGCGCGCCACTCATGAGAATGATCGGCAAGTGTTTGACGGACGGCTGGGCACGCACGGCTTCGGCGAATTCGAGGCCGTCCATGACTGGCATCATGAAGTCGGTAATAACCAGCGCCGGGCGTTCTCTTTCCAGCACCTCGAGCGCTTTCTTGCCGTTGCTCGCGGTCACGGTCATGAAGCCCTCATCCTCAAGCGCAAAGCCAAGAATGTCAGCAATCAGATACTCGTCGTCGACTACCAGAATGGTGGTCATGTTATTTCAACCCGCTTGAAGACTTACGAAATTGAACCAGGCAATGACTCAGCTGCGACTGAAGGTTCATTTTTCAAAGCCTTTTCCAGGAACACATCTTGATCGCGTACAACCACCTCGAACCGCGACGGGTTGTAGGAGCTATCGCGTACCTTAAGAATGGAAAGCGTCCTGCGAAGTTCAGCGTGATTCTCAAAGAAACGCATGAGGATCAGGTTGTCGACAATACTGGACAGGTCAGAGTTCGGTGCGCTGACCTCGGATCCGAACAAATCGCGCATTTCCCAAGAGGCAAAGACCGTCACGCCTCTGGACCGCAGCTCGTTCATCAATGCACTGAAAAAGTCGGTGATGCGTTCCGGTGTGGTTGACACCCGTGTCATGCCGCTCAGGCTATCGATGAACAGGCGCTTGATGCCTTTCTCATCGACCAGGCTCAGCAGGCGTGCGCCGAGGCCATCAAGCAAACCCTCCGTTGTTGGCTGCCAGGCAATGCTCAATGCGCCGCTGTGTTCCATGTGTTCAATATCGATGCCCAGCGAACGGCCTTTCAGGCGCAGGCGCTGCGGGCTTTCATAAAAACCGAAATGCAGTCCAGGCGCTTCGGCCGTAGATTGCGCGAGAAACTTCAGGCCCAGCGTGGTTTTGCCGATGCCGGAAGGACCCATGACCAGCGTCACGCTGGAGCTGTGCAAGCCGCCACCGAAGATCTCATCGAGCGACGCAATGCCGCTTGGAATGCGCGTCATGTCCGCGCTGTCAGGGGCGGAAGGGCGCTTGTAGAGACTTTCGAGGCGCGGGTAGACGACCAGGCCGTTATCGGTGATTTCACATTCGTGAAGACCGGTCAACGCGCCGCTGCCGCGAGTCTTGCGCAAATGAATGCGGCGCACCGAACGGGTACCGAACAGCTCTTCGCCCATTTCGATGACGCCGTCGACCATCGTATGCTCGGGGCTGCCGTCGTCCAGGCGCGAGCTGGTCAGGAACAGCACGGTGCAACCGGCAAATGCGGCATGGCCTTGCAGTTCGGAAATGAATTTTTTCGTGTCGATCGGCGAGTCGGCTTTGGAGCGTGCATTGAGCAGGCCGTCGACGACCATGACGGTCGCCTTCTGGCGGGTGATTTCGCGTCGCAGCAGCTTTACGACTTCATCGAGGCCTTCGTTTTCCAGCGTATCGAATGCGCTGACAAACTGAATTTCGGCGCCGACTCGCGAGGCGTCGAAGAAACTCATGGTCGACAGGAACTGGAACAGGCGGTCGTGGGACTCGGCCAGCAACGTGGCGACCAGCACACGACCGCCATTACGGGCATGGTGAAACCCTAGCTGGTTGGCAAGGATGGTCTTGCCGGAGCCCGGGCGACCTTGAATGATGTATGAGGCGCCGGCGACAAAGCCCCCCTGAAGCAGCGCGTCGAGCCCTTCGATCCCGCTTTGAAGGCGTTTTAGCTTTTCCACAATGCGACCCTGATCTGAATAAACAGGCTTGTTCAGCCGAATGGGTGAAATGCTAACGCCATTTCCGGTTGAGGGCCATAAAGGCTGGGGAAAAGTAGCGTTTTTGCAATGTGAACCTGGCACGTGACTGCTCGGGATCAGGGGGTAGTGACAAGCCCGGCACAGGAAGATTCGATTTTTCGAAACCCGGAAGCCGATTACCTCCATATGCGCTGCTGCGGACCGTGAGGGTAACGGCTTGCCACTTTGCTTTCATGAAATCGTCACAAAACTGCTGCAGAGTTCGGGAGCCCGTAATCACTAGGTGTCATTTAATGAAAAGTTTGATGAAGTCTGCTGCGCTCGCCATTGCGGTATCTCTTTGTGCCACCTCGGCCTCCTTTGCAGCAGAAAATGTTCGCCTGACGGGGTCCGGAGCAAGTTTCCCGGCGCCGATCTATCTGACCTGGTTCAAGGATTTCAGCAAGAAATCCGATGGCGTCACTGTCGATTACCAATCCAAAGGCAGTGGCGCGGGCGTACAGGACTTCTTGAACAAAACCGTGGATTTCGCTGCCAGTGACTCGGCAATGAAGGACGAAGATATCGCCAAGGTCGCCGAAGGCGTGCAGTTGCTGCCAATGACCGCCGGGGAAATCGTGCTGGCCTATAACCTGCCGGGCAATCCCAAGGGCCTGAAGCTGCCACGCGACGTCTATTCCAACATTTTCCTGGGCAAGATCACGCGCTGGAACGATCCGCAGATCGTCGCAGCCAACCCGGATCTGAAACTCTCCGATACGCCGATCACCGTTGTCGTGCGTGCAGATTCCAGCGGTACGACCGCGGTATTCACCAAGCACCTGGCAACCGTCAACGCCGAGTTCAAGCAGGCGTTGGGTGAGGGCAACACCGTCAACTGGCCGGCCAGTGACAAGTTCATCAAGTCGCCGAAAAACGATGGCGTAACCGCTACCGTACGCCAGACCCCTGGTGCGATTGGTTACATCGAATATGGCTTCGCCAAGCTGGCCAAGGTCGACTTTGCCCAGTTGCAGAACAAGGCTGGCAATTACGTAGTACCAAATGCCGAAAGCGGTGCCGAGGCCCTGGCGGCGGTGAAGATGCCGGAAAACCTGGTGGCCTGGCTGCCTGATCCGGACGGTGCCAAGTCCTACCCGATCACCTCTTATACGTGGATGATTTTCCGCAAGGATAATGGCAACCCGGCCAAGGCCAAGGCCATGCGTGAAATGGTCGAATACAGCCTGACCGAGGGGCAGAAGATTGCCGATTCGATGGGTTACATCCCGTTGCCGCAATCGGTCGTCGAACAGGTTCGCAAAGCGTCCGCCAACATTCAGTAACGCCGTGAGGTCTCTCTCGGCGTGTACGTCTGCGCCACGCCGGGAGAGTTTTCCCCCTGTTCCGGACTTAGCCCATGAACAAACCTTTTGTCGTACCGGTTAATCCCGACTCTGCCTGCCAGCCACCCTCGACGAAGGATTTTCTGGTTGATCGCACCTTCCGCGCGCTCGCACGCATCGGTGTGGTACTGATTCTGGCGCTGGTATTTGCACTTGTGTTCGAAGTCGGACGCAAGGCACTTCCCGGTATGGAGAAGCACGGCTTCGATGTGCTTCTGGGCAGCGTGTGGGACGTCAACCAAGGCAAATACGGCATCCTGCCGGCCATCTGGGGCACGCTTTACAGCGCCTTCATCGCGTTGCTGATCGCCGGTGTTTTTGGCGTGAGCATGGCGATTTTCCTGACCCAGGATTTCCTGCCGACCAAGCTCGCTGCGCTGTTTCGCACCATCGTCGAACTGCTCGCGGCCATTCCCAGCGTGGTCTATGGCCTGTGGGGGATCTATGTGGTGATCCCGGCGATTCGGCCGCTGACGACCTGGTTGAACAGCGAGCTGGGCTGGATACCTTTTTTCGGCACGTCCCTGAGCGGTCCGGGCCTGCTGCCCGCAGCGCTGGTGCTCGCGATCATGATTCTGCCGACCATTGCCGCCGTGTCGCAGGACGCGCTGACGGCTGTGCCGATGAAAACCAAGCAGGCCGCGTACGGCATGGGCACTACCCATTGGGAAGCGATTCTCAAAGTGATGGTGCCTTCGGCCGCCACCGGCATTTTCGGCTCGCTGGTGCTGGGCCTGGGGCGCGCGCTGGGTGAAACGATGGCGCTGGCCATGCTGGTCGGCAATGCCAACAACATTTCCCTCTCGCTGTTTGCACCGGCCAACACGCTTGCCGCTTTGCTGGCGCTGAACTTCCCCGAAGCCGGGCCGAACGAGATCGAGGTGTTGATGTATGCCGCGCTCGTACTGATGTTGATTACGCTGATCGTCAACATTTTCGGCTCGATGATCATGATGTACGCCCAACGGGGTAACAAGTGATGACTGATCTGACCGCAGCAACAGACCTGACGGCGCCAACCGGTGCGATGCCCAGTTTGCAACGCAGGTTCGAAGGCCGCGCGCTGCGCAGCCTGATCCTGACCACCCTGGTCTGGGCAGGTGCTTTGCTCGCCAGCGTGCCGCTGATTTCCGTGCTCTACATGCTGATCACCCGCGGTGGCGCGCGTCTGAACCTGGAAGTCTTCACCGAACTGCCGCCGACCGGCTTCGAGATGGGCGGCGGTTTCGGCAATGCGATGGCGGGTACCTTTGTGATGGTCGGTATCGCGGCAGCGATCGCGGTGCCGGTCGGGATCATGGCGGCCATCTTCCTGGCTGAACTGGGGCCGGACAGCAAGCTGGGGAACGCCGCGCGTTTTGCCGCCAAGATGCTTACGGGCCTGCCATCAATCCTGGCAGGTGTATTTGCCTACGCCTTGGTAGTGATGACCACCGGCACGTATTCGGCACCGGCAGGTGGCGTGGCGCTCGCCGTCCTGATGCTGCCTATCGTGGTGCTGACCGCCGAAGAATCGATGCGGATGGTGCCCAAGATCATGAAAGATGCTGCATATGGCATGGGCTGCACCCGCTCGCAGGTCATCTGGAAAATCATCTTGCCGACCGGCATGCCGGCGATCCTGACTGGCGTGATGCTCGCCGTGGCGCGTGCCGCAGGCGAGACGGCACCGTTGTTGTTTACCGCGCTGTTCAGCAACTACTGGATCTACCACCAGGGCAATCTCGATGTCATGAATCCGACTGCCTCATTGGCGGTGCTGATCTACAACTTCTCCGGCATGCCTTTCGATAACCAGCTCGAGCTCGCATGGGCGGCCTCGTTGGTGCTGGTGATGATCGTGCTGTTCGTGAACATCATCAGCCGGATTTTCGGCAAGCCCAAGTATTAAGAACGGGAGCATCTGATTTTGAACGTATCCACTGCGCAAATTGCCGCTCCGTTTGTCACCCAGGCGCCTGTAGTCATGGACTGCAAACTGGACAAGATTTTCTACGGCAACTTCATGGCAGTACGTGACAGCCACGTGCCCATCGAGAAAAACAAGATCACCGGATTCATCGGTCCCTCAGGCTGCGGCAAAAGTACCGTGCTGCGCAGCCTCAACCGGATGAACGATCTGGTGAAGGGCTTTCGTTTCGAGGGCCATGTGCATTTCCTCGGGCAGGACGTCTACGGCAAGGGCGTCGATCCGGTGGTCGTGCGCCGCTACATCGGCATGGTGTTTCAACAGCCTAACCCGTTCTCGATGAGCATCTTCGACAACGTCGCGTTTGGTCTTCGCCTCAACCGCTACAAGGGCGATATCGGCGACCGCGTCAAGCATGCGCTGCAAGGCGCCGCGCTGTGGGACGAAGTCAAGGACAAGCTCAAGGTCAGCGGCCTGTCGCTCTCCGGTGGCCAGCAGCAACGCCTGTGTATCGCCCGGGCGATCGCCACTGAGCCGGAAGTCCTGCTGCTGGATGAGCCTTGTTCGGCACTGGACCCGATCGCCACTAGGCGCGTCGAAGAATTGATGGTCGAGTTGAAGAAGGACTACACCATCGCACTGGTGACCCACAACATGCAGCAAGCCATCCGTGTTGCTGACACCACGGCGTTTTTCTCGGTGGATATTTCCCAGGGCACACGCACCGGTTATCTGGTCGAGATGGGCCCGACCGCGCAGATCTTCGACAACCCGCGTGAACAGATGACCGGCGATTACATCAGCGGCAAATTCAGCTGAGCCTTGCCACCGGTCAAGGCCGCCTACCTGCACAAGCCAAATGGATTTGGCGGGCATCGGTGGACATTTACCAAGCGTTTCCAAGGAGCTCCAATGCCTGCCACGCATCGCCTTGATTTGCCTGCGATTGAACGCGCACTGCGGAAAGTGCAGAGCCGTTTCGCCGAGCTCAGCCGCCACTTCACCGAGCCTCGGGACCCGTTCACTGACGAAGTTCTGCACAATGTGCTTGAAGGCTATGCGTTGGTTGACGAATATGTTGCCCGCGGCGTCGACCTGTTCGATCTGCAGCAACTGAACCTGATGCTGGAGATCAATGCCACGGTGCTTTGTGGCCGGGATCCGGCGCGCCGGCTGGAATACGCCCAGCATCTGGCAGCCACCGAGGCGCATTTCTTCAACAACGTCGAGGGCGGCATCAAGGACTTGTACAACTGGTATTGCGCGTATCGCAGTGAGTCAGTCTGGAAGCGTGCAGCGGGGGTCTATGTGCGCATTCTGAGCAAGCCGCAGCTGTTTATCGAAGGCAACAACCGCAGTGGCTCGCTCATTGTCAGCTACCTGCTCATGCGCGCGGGGCTGCCTCCATTCGTGTTGACCCTGGAAAACGCCGAGGGCTACTTCAACCCGTCTTCGGTCATCCGCAACTCCGCCAAGCATGGCGTCAAGGCGTTGTACGAATTGCCCAAGATCAAGAAAAAATATGCAGCATTCCTGGAAGAACAGGCGCCCGATCCAATGAAGTTCTTTCTCAAAGGCAAGCCTTTGCCTCTTTCTCAGGGTGGCCATTGATGAACTGGGCACCAGCATTTGCCAGATTGAAAACCTTCGGCGGCCGGGCAGGGCAGGCTATCCGCTGCGCTTTGCCGCAGTTGTTCGAACGTCAGCGTATACGGATTTCGTTCGATATCGATGACACGCTCGCCTGCCAGCTTCATCACTGCGCAGTCGAGAACAGTCGACTACCGGCCTGTATTCATCGTTGGCTGGGTGAACCGTTGCGAATGGGCACACGATCGCTGATCCGAGAGCTGCGTCGCCAGGATTGCAGTGTCTGGGTCTACACCTCATCCGGGCGCACGCCGTCCTATATCAGGCGCTGGTTGGCGCTGTACGGTATCCGCATCGACGGCGTGGTCAACAGCGTGCTGCACAACCGTGCGCTGACGGCGCACGGGATGTCGAATGCGCCTTCGAAGTATCCGCCAGCGTTCGATATCGACTTGCATGTCGATGATTCGGAGGGCGTGCAGATTGAAGGCAAGGATCATGGCTTCCGGGTGGTCGTGGTGCATCCCGAGGATGATCGCTGGGCGCAGAAAGTGCTCGATTCGGTGGCCAAGGTCCAGGCGCAGCTCGCCTGGCAGCAAATGCTCAGACCTCAGGCGCCGGTGCAACAGCGTGCGGAGGCTGTCTTTGAGTCGCTTGGCTGAGGGAGTACGCACTGGCTATCTGGACAGCAGCGCCTCAGGTATACGAGGCACTGCTTTGAAATGACTCAATAGATGCGCAAAACATGTCTCGCAGAAACGACAAAGCCCTGAATAATCAGGGCTTTGTCGTACTTAAGATGGCGGAGGCGATGGGATTCGAACTCATGGACCTGTTACAGTCGACGGTTTTCAAGACCGTTGCCTTAAACCACTCGGCCACACCTCCGTTTGCGTTGCGGGCGCCATAATACCTGAATGAAACACACTGTCAAACTCTCTGCATGGCTTGTTACAGAGCGTCTGTTATGATCTTTGCGACTGAACGTTTCAAACCAACAGGAGTGTCGCCATGCGCGAACAGGATTACGCAGTTAATAACAGCGTGCAGGCTGAGCAGCTAGAGGTTAGCCGCGTCCTGCGCAACACTTATGGTCTCTTGGCCCTGACCCTCGCATTCAGCGGCGTGATGGCCTTCGTAGCCCAGCAGATGCGTGTCGGCTACCCGAACATTTTCGTGGTGCTGATCGGCTTCTACGGGCTGTTCTTCCTCACCAACAAACTCCGTGATTCCGCGTGGGGCCTGGTTTCCGCCTTCGCGTTGACCGGTTTCATGGGTTTCCTGCTCGGCCCGATCCTCAATCGTTACCTGGGCATGCAGGGCGGCGCTGAAGTGGTCAGCTCGGCTTTCGCCATGACTGCACTGGTGTTCGGTGGTCTGTCGGCCTACGTGCTGATCACCCGCAAGGACATGAGCTTCCTCGGTGGCTTCATCACCGCCGGTTTCTT
Organism: Pseudomonas sp. Sample_21; assembly: GCF_004307525.1. NCBI lineage: Bacteria > Pseudomonadati > Pseudomonadota > Gammaproteobacteria > Pseudomonadales > Pseudomonadaceae > Pseudomonas > Pseudomonas sp. Sample_21. Next base: position 64,150 of record NZ_RCNZ01000082.1, read on the forward strand.
TGTCCTGCTGGGCGCTACACTGGCGAGCTTCTTCTTCCAGATCAGCGGCCTGCAACTGGCGATCAGCGCCGGCTTCGTGTTGTTCTCGTCGGTCTGCATTCTGTTCCAGACGAGCGCGATCATCCACGGCGGCGAGCGCAACTACATCATGGCGACCATCAGCCTGTATGTATCGATCTACAACCTGTTCGTCAGCCTGCTGCAACTGTTCGGCATCATGAGCCGCGACGACTGATCGTAATGGCTGCAATAAAAAACCCGCTTCGGCGGGTTTTTTATCGTCTGGAGAAAAGTGTCTGCTCAGTTGATCACGATGCTGCCGTCCACTTGCTGACGGTAGATCGTGTAGGGCAGCAGCAAGGTGTCCAGCGCGCCGGAGACCACGGCGTCCACCAGCACCACCGGAATTGCCGCGTTGCGGTGATCATCGGGGTCGATGCCTGAGGCCAGCGGAGCGTTCAGCGTGCAGAAGTCATAAGCGAGGCCGCTGTAGATTCTCGGTACCGCGCCGCAATAGCTTTTCTGCTGCTTGAGCCCGTCAATGGCAGCCTGGTCGTCGCGCGCCACCGTCTGAATCGTGCCACAGCCGCCGAGCAGCATGCCGGCCAGCAGTATTGCCTGAATTTTCATAGCGCCATTCCTTAGCCGCGAAAAACCCCAATCTACCCTGATCATTGGTAAAAGACACCTACGCCATCGGTGGCAGGCGCCGCTTGACCGGGGTCTTCTTGACGATCGCGGTGTTGGTTTCGGCCAACGTATTCAGTCGGTCGAGCAGGGTATCGAGCTGTTCCATCGAGCGCACGTGCAGGCGGGCGATAAAGCAGTCGTCACCGGTGACCTTGTCGCACTCGGTGAACTCCGGTATCGACATGATCTGCCGCTCAACCTCCTGCAGTTGCCCTGGCAGCGGCCGTACGCGAACGATCGCCTGCAACTGATAGCCGAAGCATTTCGGATCGATCTCCACCGTGTAGCCCTTGAGCACGCCGCGCTCTTCCAGACGCCGCAACCGCTCGGCCACGCTGGGCGATGACAGGCCACTGATCTGCGCCAGCGCTTTGAGCGAGCGCCGCGAGTCTTCCATCAGCGCGCTGATGAGGATCTGATCGATATCGTCAGTCACATTCAAACTCCGGATTAGGCGAAGGGCGCAAATCACCCTCGATAAAAAAGGCAAAAAGCGAGTTTAGCCTGCTTTATGCGCTGGAGCAGCTCAAGGTGCGCTTGGCATACTTTTGCCATGCTTTAGACACAACCTCAGGAGAAGATGATGGACAACGCAATCCGCCGCGGTTCGCTGGAAATGACCGCCGCCATGCTGATATCCGGGACGATCGGCTGGTTTGTGCTGGTGTCCGGGCAACCGGTGCTCGACGTGGTGTTCTGGCGCTGCGTGTTCGGCGCCGGCACCTTGCTGTTGGTCTGCGCCGCGTTCGGCTTCCTGCGTCCGGGAATGCTGACCCGTACAACGTTTCTGCTGGCGGTGCTCAGTGGAATGGCGATTGTCGGCAACTGGGTGCTGCTGTTCGCATCCTATTCCCGCGCCTCGATTGCCATCGGCACCGCAGTCTATAACGTGCAGCCATTCATGCTGGTCGGTCTGGCGGCACTGTTTCTCGGCGAGAAAATTACCCTGCAGAAGCTGTTCTGGCTGGCGATTTCGTTCATGGGCATGCTGGCGATCGTCAGCGCCCATGGCACGCAAGGCGAGGAGGGTAACGATTACCTGATGGGAATTGCCCTGGCGTTGGGCGCGGCGTTTCTGTATGCGATCGCTGCACTGATCATCAAGCGCCTGACCGGCACGCCGCCACATCTGATCGCGCTGATTCAAGTCTGCACCGGGGTGTTGTTGCTCGCGCCGTTCGCGCATTTCGATGCGTTGCCGCAAGGCGTCGATGCCTGGGCGAGTCTGCTGACTCTCGGGATCGTGCACACCGGTCTGATGTACGTTTTGCTGTACGGCGCGATTCAAAAATTGCCGACGGCATTGACCGGCGCGCTGTCCTTTATCTATCCGATCGCGGCAATTTTCGTTGACTGGTTCGCCTTCGGCCATCGCCTCGAATTGCTGCAGTGGTTCGGCGTGGCGGCGATCCTGCTGGCCGCCGCCGGCATGCAACAAGGTTGGGGCTGGAAAGCCCGGCGGCTGGCGGCGCAATAAGGATCAGATGTTCCAGCGCGGTGCGGTCGCTGCCAGGCGCTGGCGCATCTCGCTGATATTGGCAGCGAGTTGTCGGGTCAGCATCCGGTAGCCGTCGAGCGTGTTGGCAACTGGCGCGTCGAGGTCCGCTGCTGGCAGCTCCATCGGTCGCTCCAGCCGTTGCGAGGCCCCGGTTTTCAACGCGCGAGCCATGCCGATCAGTTGCACGCGAATCTGCCGGTGCTCAGCCTTCAGTGCCGTTTGCAGATGTGCCGTGGCCTGCGGGTCACTTGCGTTGGGGCGGATATTGCCGAGGATCTCCAGCGTGCTGATGCACATGCGCAGGTTGCGCTGAATCGCGTCGAGCTCGGTCATGGAAATTTTCACTTCCTTGGACACCGACGGCATTAGCGAGCGCAACTGCACCATCACCGCACCCACCTTGCTCATCAGCCGCACATGCTCGTCGGCGCTGACCGCTTCACCGTTGATGATGCGCCCGTACACCGTGGCGCAATCGCGCAAGGCATCGGCGAGGTTGTAACGCCACGAGTAGACCGCGTACAGCGGCAGGGCGAAGGAAAACGCCAGGGCGAGGGCGATGCCGATCAGGATGTCGACGCCGCGCCACAGACCATCGGTGATCGGGTTGTCGCCATGCCCGGCGACGATGAACACCGTGATCGCCGAGAGCAGGGCGGTGTAGCCGCCCTTGCCAATCGCGTGATAAGAGAAAAACCCACAGACCACGGCCATGGAAAAATAGGTCAGCCACGGCATGCCCAGCCAGGCGTGCTGCGCCACCAAGGCCAATCCGACCCCTGCACCGATCAAGGTGCCGATGGCGCGCTCGGCGGCTTTTTTGCCGATGTTGCCGTGGTGCTGCAAACCGCCGATCACTACCAGCATGGTCACCGATGCCCATTCGCCGTGGGGCAGATTGATGCCAGTAGTCAGCAGAATCGTCGCCAGCAACCCCAACGCCACCCGCACGGAATGGATCAGGCGGGCGTGACGGTAGCGCCGATACGGGTCCAGCAACGGACGCAGGATACGGCGCAACAGCGGTGGCAGGCGGTGGGTGCTGTAAGTAGTCAGTGCGAACCTCGTGAGTCAGTCAAATCAATGGAAGGGGAAAATGTAATTCATCCAGGCGGACATGCGCAGCAGGATTTTGCGCATCGCGCCGATGTGATGAAAGTGCTGACTGTAAAGCGCCGCTTGCCCGTAGGCGCCGCCCGGCATGAGCGCGCTGTATTCGGCGAACGCCGGGTCAGTGATTTCAATGATCACCGGCACCCGTCCGGCCGGTGGTGAGCCGGTGTAGCTGATCAGCGTGCCGGAAGGTTGCACCTGGCCCTCGGCGATCACCCCGATCACGCTTTTCACTCGCCCCGCGAAGACTTTGCCGGGTATGCCATCGAAGGCGACTTCGGCCTCGTCGCCCACGGTCAGACGCAGCAGGCTGTTCTGACGCATCCAAGCGGCGAAGTACTGACCTTCCTGCGGAATAAACACCATTGACGGGCGCAGCGGCAGCTTGCTCGCCATCATTCCCGGTCGCAGGGAAACGTGGGTGACGAAGCCTTTGCTCGGCGCTCGAACCACAGTGTTGTCCAGTTCAAATTGAGCGTTGTCCAGTTGCGCCTGCAGATCGTCGGTGCGGGCGATGGCCGCGTCCAGTTCACGCTGGGTGCCGAAGTTGCGGCGTATCAGTTCGGTGATGCGGTAGCGGTCGCCCTTGGCTGCAACCAGTTGCGCCTTGAGCGATTTCAAGCGGTTCTGGAAAGGCGTGGGATCGATGCGGAACAGCACGTCGCCTTTTTCCAGGGGTTCGTTGCCCTTAACCGGCACGTCGATCACCTGGCCACTGATGATCGGAATGACCGGGACCGAGACAAAGTAGGAGCGCGCCACCTCGGAATAGGGATGGTTGTAGTTCATGGTGAAAATCAGCGCGCCGATGATCAGCACGCCACCCAGGACAGCGGTGGGCACCGTCCATTTGTTCAGCGGAATGCGGAAGATCTTGAAGATGGCGACGCAGAGTGCGGCGTACGTGAGGATGAGCAACAGATCCATGCTCAGATCCCCCGGCTGTCAGATTGAGGCGCAACCGGCGACTGCGCTTCGAGCCGCTCGATCCGGGCTTGCAGCTCGACGACCTGCTGCTCCAGTTGATTGACGTGGTTCTGAATGGGTTTGCCATCGCCGAAACCCCAACCGCGATCCTCGCGATAAGCCATCGCCCAAATCCACAGAAACGGCCAGAGTGCATGCAAGGTGAACAGACTGACCCAGCCCGTGGCATGGATCGCGTCCTGGTGCGGGTGGTTGCGATGAACGGCGATTTCGTACGGAATGTCATGCAGCACGATGATCCCGTAAAACAGCACGAGACCGACAAAAACCAACAGACCCAATGCGAAGTAATCGAGCATGGTCAGCCTCCCGGGCATCCAGCAATGCTGGGCTGAGTGTAGTCACTGAATCGCCCGGGGGGGCTGACGGATCGGCAGGATCGTTCAATCCTGCCGATCATCCGTCAAAAGATGTAATCGGTGGTCAGGAAACTCGAATCACGCCCGCGAATGATCTCGCTGATCAGGTCCTTGTTGCTCTCCTGGAATTTGGTCGCCACCAGCGTCCGAATCGAAAACACTCGCAATGCATCGTGAACCGAGAGCGTGCCTTCGGCGGAGTTTTTGCGACCGTTGAACGGGTAAGTGTCCGGGCCGCGCTGGCACTGGGCGTTGAGGTTGATCCGCCCGACCTGGTTAGCGAAAGTGTCGACCAGCCGGCCGACCGCCACCGGGTTGGTGCCGAAGATGCTCAACTGCTGGCCGAAGTCGGATTCCAGTACGTAGTCGATCACGGTATCGAGGTGGCGGTACGGCACGATGGGCACGACCGGGCCGAACTGTTCTTCCTGATACACGCGCATTTGCGGATTCACCGGATAGAGCACTGCCGGGTAGAAGAACGAGGCATGGGACTCGCCACCATTCGGGTTGACCACCTGGGCGCCTTTGCTTTGCGCATCCGCGACCAGACCATGCAGATAATCGACCTTGCCCGACTCCGGCAACGGCGTCAGCGCCACGCCGCTGTCCCAGGGCATGCCCGGTTTGAGCGTGGCCAGTCTGGCGTTGAATTTCTCGATGAAGCTGTCGACCACGTCTTCATGCACGAAGAGGATTTTCAGTGCGGTGCAGCGCTGACCGTTGAACGACAGCGAACCGGTGACCGCTTCGCTGACGGCGTTGTCGAGATCGACTTCGGGCAAAACGATGCCCGGGTTCTTGGCGTCCAGACCCAGAGCCGCGCGCAAGCGGTGTGGTTTCGGGTGCAGCTTTTTCAGGTCACTGGCAGCCTTGTTGGTGCCGATGAAGGCAAAGATGTCGATCTTGCCGCTGGCCATCAAAGCGCTGACGGTCTCGCGGCCGCTGCCGTAGATGACGTTGATCACGCCGCTCGGGAAGCTGTCGCGGAAGGCTTCGAGCAACGGGCGAATCAGCAGCACGCCGAGCTTGGCCGGTTTGAACACCACGGTGTTGCCCATGATCAGTGCCGGAATCAGCGTGGTGAAGGTTTCGTTCAGCGGATAGTTGTAAGGCCCCATGCACAAGGCGACGCCGAGCGGCACGCGGCGAATCTGACCGAGGGTGTCCTGCTCCAGCTCAAAGCGGCTGGAACGGCGGTCGAGTTCTTTCAGGGCATTGATGGTGTCGACGATGTAATCGCAGGTGCGGTCGAACTCTTTTTCCGAGTCCTTGAGGTTCTTGCCGATCTCCCACATCAGCAGCTTGACCACGGCCTCGCGCTGCTCGCGCATGCGGCCGAGGAATGCTTCGACGTGCTGGATGCGCTCGGCCACGCGCATGGTCGGCCACAGACCCTGACCTCGGTCGTAAGCGCGAACGGCAGCGTCGAGGGCGGTGAGCGCGGTGTCGGCATCCAGCAGCGGGGTGCTGCCGAGGATCACCTGTTCTTCGCCGTTTTCGCTTTTCAGATAAACCGGACTGCGCACCTGCGCGAGCGGGCCGTCCCAGCGGCGCAATTGGCCATCGACCAGGTATTCGCGCTGCTCGACCTGAGCGTCGAGGCGATATTTTTCCGGGATGTCGCTGACCGAAGGGAACAGGTTGCCAAGGATGTTTGCTGTGGTCATGTCACTACCCTGTGTTGAAGTCGGCGTACCGATTGAAAGTCTTGTGAAGGTTATACGCCTGAACGGGCCGGGATTTAACCCCGTGAATGTCACGCGAATGTCACGCAACGGTGCAACCACAGTCCACCCTGTGGGAGCGAGCCTGCTCGCGAAGGCGGCGGCACATCCAACATCCTCATGTCCTGACACAGCGCTTTCGCGAGCAGGCTCGCTCCCACGGTCGATCTTTTAAATCAGTCAGTCTGTCTTCGGTAATGAAGCTTTTATGACAAAAGTTCGGTAGCCCTTTGCCAGTCCGGTCATGCCTGTGTAACGCGCTTGAGGAGCCTTTCGGGGCGCACTTTGCGAGTCGGGGCGGGACGCCGGGAGTGAGGCAATGGGGACTATGGAACGCTATTCGAAAGTGGGCATGCAGGAGCTCGATCAACGCCTGTCGAAGATCGTCGAAGCGGCGCGCAAGAAGCCGGTTTCGGTGTATCGCTACGGCGCGCCGTGGGTCTGGATCGTCTCGCAGGAGGACTGGCAGGGCGCTCTGAAAGAAGTGTCCAGCTACATTCCGCCGGGCCATTCGCTGGTGTTGCTGCGCCCGCAGATCGACGATCTGCTCGACGCCCACCAGGACCTGCTGCACGACCTCAACGCCGCACCCGGCATGCTCATTCCCGCGCAGACGGTGATGCACATCCTGCTCCTGCAATTGCTGTATTCGGTGCCCAGCGAACAGCAGCTCTATGAACAGCTGAACTACAACCTGCTGTTCCGCTGGTTTGTCGGCCTTGGCCTGAACCAGAAAGTCTGGAGTTTCACCGCCCTCAGCCGTGACATCGCCACGCTGCTCAACGAGCCGCGCGCGGTGCTGCTGATTCAGAAAGTCATCGGCGAAGTGTTCTGCGGTGCCTTGCTGCAAATGCCCGAGTTCTCGCTGAACTTTGCGCTGTTGCACACCTGGCTGGGCAAGCACGCCTGCGCCACAACGATCAGCAATTGACGCAGCACACCGGGCGCTAACGCCCACAGGTCATCGCGAATTTCAGGGGGTAATGTGGAACGGATTTTCACGTCACGGCTGGCGCTGTGGGGCTGGCTGCTGGTGACGGCTGGCGCGCAGCCGGCGCTGGCCGAGGAGGGCACAGAAGCGCCCGCCGCGCAGCGGCTGGTCGACGTCAACGAATACTTCGTGCGCGGCAATACCGTGCTCGATGCGCGGGCGATCGAAGAAGCGGTGTACCCGTTTCTCGGCCCGCAGAAAGCCTTGAGCGACATCGAAGGCGCCCGCGATGCGTTGCAGAAGGCCTATCAGGAGCGCGGCTATCAATCGGTGTTTGTTGAGCTGCCCGAGCAGGCCGTGGCCGATGGCATCGTCTATCTGCAAGTCAGCGAAACCAAGGTCGGCCGGGTGCGCGTGGTCGGCGCCAAACACTATTCGCCGCTGGACATTCGCGACAACGTACCGGCGCTGAAAGAAGGCGAGGTGCCGGACTTTGCCAAGGTCCAGGGCGAACTCGCGCAGCTCAACAAGACCCCCGGTCGCCAGGTCATGCCGCTGGTGCGCGAGGGTCAACGCCCCGGCACCATGGATGTCGACTTGCAGGTCGAAGACCAGAACCCGTGGACTGCCAGCGTCGGCCTCAATAACGACTACAGCGCCGACACCGAAAAGCTGCGCAGCGTCACCAGTCTCGGTTACAACAACCTCTGGCAGCTCGGCCACAGCGTCAACCTGACGTTCTTCACCGCGCCGCAGGAAACCGACAACGCCAAGGTCTGGTCCGGGTCCTACACCGCGCCGCTGAGCGAGCGCTGGAGCGTGCAGTTCTCCGGTTACCAGTCCGACAGCAACGTCGCCACCATCGGCGGCAGCAACGTGCTCGGCAAGGGTCATTCTTACGGCGTCGCGGCGATTTACACGCTTCCCTCGAGCGGTAACTGGTCGAACTCGCTGTCGGCCGGCATCGACTTCAAGGACTTCGACGAGCGCCTGAGCCTGTCCGGCGAAAGCGACAAGGTACCGCTGAAATACGCGCCGTTCACCTTCGCCTACAACGGCTTTCGCTTCAGCGAAAAGAGCCAGCTCGGCCTCGGCCTGAGTCTGGTTGCCGCCACCCGCAGCGTGTTCGGCTACGGCAGCGACGACGAAGACTTCGACTACAAACGTTATCGCGCCAAACCGAGTTTCGCCGTGCTCAAGGGCGACACCAACTACACCTGGACCTTCGACAGCGACTGGCAGAGCGCAAGTAAAGCCGCATTCCAACTCGCCTCGGGGCCGCTGGTTTCCAACGAACAATTCTCCGCCGGTGGCGCCACCTCCGTGCGCGGCTATCTCGCGGCTGAACGTACCGCCGATGACGGCTATTTGCTCAGCCAGGAATTGCGCACACCGTCGCTGGCGAAATTCGCCGGCACGTGGATGCAGGACTGGCGCTTCTATGCCTTCGCCGAAGGCGCGCAGTTGTACTTGCGCGACGAACTGCCGGATCAGGACGCCAATTACGCCCTGGCCAGCGTCGGCCTCGGCACCCGCGCCAGCCTCAGTAAATGGCTGTCCGGCAGCCTCGACTGGGGCTACCCGCTACTCGAAGGGCCGAACACCTCAAAGCAGGAATCGCGCCTGCACTTCAACCTTCAAGCCACTTTCTAACGGAGCACGTCCATGCAACGCCTCTTCCTTTCGTTGTTGATCTGCCTGGGCTTCGTGCTCCCGGCCACGGCTCAGGCCTGGTGGCAGGACGACTGGCATTACCGCAAACAGATCGCCGTCGACACCACGCCACAAGGCGCGGCGATCAATCAGGCCCTCGGCCGCACCGCGCTGCTGGTGCGCCTGCACACCGGCAACTTCACCTTCGACGGCGTGAAAGAGGACGGCTCCGATCTGCGCTTCGTCGCGGCGGATGACAAAACCGTGCTCAACCACCAGATCGAAAGTTTCGATGCGCTGATGGGGATGGCGCTGATCTGGGTCGATGTGCCGAATGTCGAGGGTGGTCAGCGTCAGGACATCTGGATGTATTACGGCAACCAGAAAGCCCCGGCTACCGGCAACGGGCAACTCACTTTCGATCCGAATTACACCGCGCTGTATCACTTCGACGGTGCCACCGGCACCCCGGCGAAAGACACCACGGCGTACGGCAACACCGCGCAAAGCGCGACCGGCACAGCGATCGATGGCGTCGTCGGGCGCGCCTTGCAGTTCAGCGGCCAGCCGTTGTTGCTGCCAGCCAGTCCGTCGCTGCAACACAACGCCGGCAGCGCGTTCACCTTCAGTGCCTGGCTGCGTCCGGATCAGGCGAGTGGCGAGCAAGTGATACTGGCGCGTCGCGAAGGCACGCAAAGTCTGCTGATTGGCGTCAGCCAAGGCCTGCCGTTCGTAGAGATCGACGGCCAGCGCGCCGCTGCCACCCAAGCGCTGGCGCCGGGGCAATGGCAACACCTCGCACTGACCGCCGAGGGCTCGAAAGTCACCCTGTACATCAACGGTCGCGAAAGTGCTGCGTTGGCCCAGGCGATGCCGGCGTTCAACTCGGTCATGGCCATCGGCGCCGATCTGCAGGAAGGCGCGTTCCAGCCATTCGCTGGCGCTATTGATGAACTGCGCCTGTCGAAAGTCGCCCGACCTGCTGCGCTGCTGCTGGCCGATGCCACCTCGCAAGGCGCCGAGTCGAAACTGGTCGCTTACGGCGTCGATGAAGAGCAGTCCGGCTTCGGTTTCGGCAGCCTTGGCTTCTTGCTCAACGCGGTGCCGATCGACGCCTGGGTGATTATCGCCGTGCTGGTGCTGATGATGTTCCAGTCGTGGATCATCATGTTGCGCAAGAACCGCAGCCTCAGCCGCGTCACTGCGGCCAACGAAGATTTCCGCGTGCAATTCGCCAAGGTCGGCACGCGTCTGGAGATGTTCGCCGACGACGCGCAACTGGCTCAACGTCTGCAGCATTCGTCGCTGTGGCGCCTCTATCTGGTGGCGGTCAAAGAGATCCGCACCCGCCGCGAGCAGGGCGCCGATACCTCGTCGGTTTCCGCCGCGACCATCGAAGCCATTCGCTGCTCGATGGACGGCGTGCGCACCCGCGAGAACCAGCAACTGAGTTCGAAACTCTCGACCCTGTCCAACGCTATCGCCGGCGGGCCATATATCGGCCTGCTAGGCACGGTGCTGGGGATCATGGTGGTGTTCCTCGGTACGGCGATGGCCGGCGACGTCAACATCAACGCCATCGCTCCCGGTATGGCCGCCGCGCTGTTGGCCACGGCGATGGGCCTGTTCGTCGCGATCCCCGCGCTGTTTGGCTACAACCGCCTGATCACCCGCAACAAGGAAGTCAGCGCCGACATGCGCGTGTTCGTCGACGAGTTCATCACTCGTCTGGCAGAGATGCATGGCGAGAGCCAGTTCAGTGAGGCGTCGCACCAGCGCGGCCATCACGCCAACCACTCCGTACCGGCCTGAGGAGCACTGCCATGGCGTCCGTAAATGCCTCTCATGACGATGATGACGATGCCGCCGTCGACAGCATCAACATCACCCCACTGGTCGACGTGCTGATGGTGGTGCTGGTGATGTTCATCCTCACCGCCACCGCGCAGGTCTCCGGGATCCAGATCAACCTGCCCAAGGCCAGCGCGTCGGTGTCGCTGTCGGAAGCCAAGACCAAGGCGATCTCGGTCAACGACGGCGGCCAGGTGTTCCTCGATGCCTATCCGGTCACTTTGGCCGAGCTGGAAGAGCGCCTGCGCATCGAGAAAGCGCAAAGCCCGGATTTCCCGGTGATCGTGCGTGGCGATGCGACGGTGCAGTACCAGAAAGTCATCGAAGTGCTCGACCTGCTGCGCCGGCTCGAACTGTCCCAGGTCGGTCTCGTTACCGGCAAACCGAGTCAGGGCTGAGTCATGACCGCACAACTCCCGATCGAACCGCCGCCCGTGAAAAAGTCGCCGTTGCGCTATGTGAAGTGGGGCGCCGGACTGCTGGTCGCCGCGCTCGCCGCGTGGTTCCTCTGGCAGTGGGCCAACGACATGGCCGGCGTGCGCCGCGAAGCGCCGAAAGTGCCGACGATCATTCCGTTGCCGCCACCGCCACCACCGCCGCCGGAGAAACCGCCAGAGCCGGAAACGCCGGTGGAAGAAAAAGTCGTCGAGCCCGAGCCAACGCCGGAGCCGGAAGAGGTCAAGCCTGTAGAAGAGGCGCCGCCATCGCCGGCGGACGATCTGGCCAATCCGATGCAAATGGACGGCGACGCGCAGGCCGGCAGGGACGCTTTCAACATCGGCGCGGGCAAGGGCGGCGGCATGGCTGGCGCGGGTGGTGGGCGGTTGGGTACGGGCACGTACAGCCAGTTTCTCGCGTTCACCTTCCAGCGTTTGCTGCGTGAGAACCCTGAGCTGCGCAACCTCGCGTTCTCGCTGCAGGCCGATGTCTGGCTGAGCAGCGTCGGCGAGATCACCCGTGTCGAGCTGATCAAGTCCAGCGGCAACCCGCAAATCGATACCCAGGTGCTGGCCGCTTTACGCGGTGCGCCAGCCCTCAGCGAACGGCCTCCGGCCTCCATCACTTTGCCCGTGCGCTTGTCCCTGCAAGGGCGGCGTCCGGGTTAATTCACTTATTCAAGCTTCGGCAAAAGGAGTTGTGTGCAGATGATTTCCAACGTGAATCGATTGTCCCTGGCGGTCGGCATGGTCATTGCGACCCTGGTCGGTCAGGCCGTGGCAGCGCCTGCGCCGTCGGAGAACGCCACGATCAATCTGATCCGCTTGCTGGTCGAGCAGGGCATTCTCAAACAGGACAAGGCCGACGCGCTGATCGCCCAGGCGCAGAACGAAGCGGCGCAGGCGAAACAGGCTGCCGCGTCCACCGCAGTCGCGGCCGGACCGGTCGCCGCGCCGGGCGATGTCCGTGTGCAGTACGTGCCGGCAGCGGTGCGCGACCAGATCCGCGATCAGGTCAAAGCTGAGGTCATGGCCACCGCCAAACAGGAAAACTGGGCCGCGCCGAATACCTTCCCGGACTGGGCCTCGCGCATCAGCTTCGACGGCGACATTCGTCTGCGTGACGAATCGCGGTACTACTCGGGCAACAACAGCAACGAAATCGTCGACTTCGCCAAGCTCAACAACAACGGCCCGTACGACGTGAATCCCAACAGCAGCACCAGCCTGCCACCGTTGCTCAACACCCGCGAAGACCGCGAAAACCTCTTTCGCCTGCGCGCACGCCTGGGCATGAAAGCGGTGATTTCGGAGGAATGGACCGCCGGCATTCGCATCGGTACCGGTTCGGACAACAACCCGGTATCGACCACGCAGAACCTCGGCGGCGGCTTTGCCAAGAAGGACATCTGGCTCGATCAGGGCTACCTGACCTGGAAGCCAATGGACGAATTGACCCTGACCGGCGGGCGCTTCGCCAACCCGTTCATGTCCACCGACATGCTCTATTCCAACGACCTGAATTTCGATGGTGTGGCGGCGATTTTCGATCACAAGCTCAACCGCGATTGGGGCGTGTTCGGCACCGTCGGCGCATTCCCGGTGGATTACACCAACGACACCTCCAGCAGTAACGGTTTCGACAAGGAAGAGAGCGACAACAAGTGGCTTTACGGCGCGCAGCTCGGCGCGAAATGGGCGATCAACAGCAACAACCGCCTCAAAGGCGCGCTGGCCTATTACCGTTTCGACGACATTCAAGGCCAGCGCTCCAGCCCCTGCGAACCGTGGGCCGGCGCGCCAGGCTGCGACAGCGACGGCACCCGCGCGGCGTTCATGCAGAAGGGCAACAGCGTGTTTCTGTTGCGTGACATCACGCCGAACCCGCTCAACCCGAGCGCCACGCCGCAGCCGCAATTCGTCGGCCTCGCGTCCGAGTTCAACCTGCTCGATCTCAACGTGGTCTGGGATGCCGACCTGCCGCAGGACTTCAAACTGCGCAGCCAGGGCAACTACATCCACAACCTCAGCTACGACGAAGGCGACATGCGCAAGCGTTCCGCCGGGCAGATCGTCAACAACCTCGACAGCAACGGCGAGATCGAAAGCGGCGCCAATGCATGGATGGTGCAGTTCACCCTCGGCAACGCACTGGACCTCAAACGCAAGGGCGACTGGAACCTGTTCGCCGGCTACAAGTACATCCAGCCGGACGCCTTGCCGGACGGCTTCAACGACTCGTCGTTCCACCTCGGCGGCACCAACGCCAAGGGCTATTTCATGGGCGGCAACTACGGCCTAGCGAAGAACGTTTCCGCCACGGGTCGCTGGATGAGCACCGAAGCGGTGTACGGCGCGCCGTTCGACATCGACGTCTTGCAGCTTGAGATCAACACGCGCTTCTAAGGCGCCGGGAGAGCTTTATGAACACGCGTTTTCTCGCGCTGGGCCTGGGTTTGTTGATTGCCACCGGGGCGAACGGCGAAGGCATGGAAGAGCGCTTGCGCACGCAATTGCGCAGCACCACCCAGCAATTGCAGGCCCTGCAAAGCCAACAGGCCCAGGCCAGCGCCGCACAACTGGCGGCGCAGAACGAAGCCAAGGCAGCGCAAGCGCAGATCAAGCAGCTGACTGCCGAACTGGCCAAAGCCAAAGGCCTCGCCGAGCAACTGGCCGGGCAGCAGCAGAGCCTGCACAGCCAGGCGCAGGCGCAAGTCGCGGCCAGTGCCGAGCAGACTGGCAAGTTCAAGAAAGCCTACGACGAGTTGCTCGTCCTCGCTCGTGGCAAAGAAGCCGAACGCACGAAGCTGCAAGCGCAACTGGCGGAACGTGACACACAAGTGCAGCAATGTTCAGCCAAGAATCAGCAAATGTACGGCGTCGCCAAACAGATCCTCACGGCCTACGAAAACATCGACGTCGCTGAGGTGATGAAAATCCGCCAGCCCTTCGCCGGCAGCGCCCGGGTCAAGTTCGATGAGCTGGCGCAAGGCTTTGGCGACGAGCTGTACAAAACCCAATTCGACGCGCCGCAAGCCGCGATCGCTCACTGATAACAAGGAAGAAAGTCATGACTCAATTGATCACCCACGTTTCCCCGCAATCGCTGACCGACGTCCTCCAGGCCGCTGGTTATCGCGTCAACCAGAGTGAACAGAACGGCATCGTCCAGTTGCTCAGCGCCAGTCAGGGCATCGGCTACGCCGTGCGGTTCGGCAACCCGGCGCTGGAGCAGGGCGGGTTCGTTGATTTCACTTTCAGCTGTGCGCTGCGCGTGCAGGGTGAGTTGCCTGAGGGAGTCGCAGAGCAGTGGAATGCTACTCGACGTTTTGCACGGTTGTCGTTGCAGGGTGAGTTTCTGGTCATGGAGATGGACGTGGTCGTGGCTGCAGGCGTGAGCAACGAGCACCTGCGCGGCAATCTGGAGTTGTGGGATCGCCTGTTGCAGGAATTCATCGTGTACCTGCGCGATTTCAGCCAGACCGCTGCTTCGCACACCGCCAAATCCGCTGTCGCCGAACAAGAGGAAGTTGCACTGTGAAAAAGCCTGCCATGGTGATCGGCGCCGGAGCAGTGGCGCTGTTGGTGATGGCCGTGGCGCTGGTGATGCGACCGGGCAGTGACCCGGTCGCCGCTCAGCAGCCTTCGCCGGTGATGCCGGTTGCAGTCGGGCCAGCGGTGGCGCGGTTGGGCAATCAGCAGGTTTCGCCAGAGGAATTGCAGGCGCTGCTGGCCACTGTCCCGGCGCAAACCCGCGAACAGCTGCGCGGCAACCGTGAGGCGCTGGAGCGCTGGATTCGTGCGCGACTGGCCGAAAAAGCGGTTCTGGAACAGGCCGATGCGCAGGGTTGGGCGCAGCGGCCGGACGTCGCCCGGCAAACCCGTGCGGCGACTGAGCAGATCGTGTTTCGTGATTATTTGCGCTCGGTGAGTCAGGTGCCGGCGGAGTATCCGAGCGCGGTTGAGTTGCAGCAGGCGTACGACGCGGGGAAGGCCAATTGGCAGACGCCGGCGTTGTATCGGGTCAGTCAGATTTTCCTTGCTGTCAGTGATTCCGCTTCGTTGGAAACCGTGCGCAAACAAGCCGCTGAATTGAGCAAGAAGGCGCAATCAGCACCGGCTGATTTTGCGGCGCTCGCTACGCAATATTCGCAGGATCGAGTGACGGCAGAGCGGGGCGGTGATACCGGCCTGCAACCGTTGCAACAGCTGGTGCCGGAAGTGCGTGGCGCCGTGGCGCGGCTCAAGGTAGGCGCGGTTTCCGATCCCGTGCAGAGCGCCGCCGGATTTCACGTGATCAAACTCACCGAACAACAACCGGCCCGCACCGCGACGCTGGAGGAACTGCGCGACCAACTGACCCAGGCCCTGCGTGCGCAACGTCAGGAACAGATCGCCCAGGCTTATCTGGACGGCATGCTCAACACTGCCACCCTGAGCATCGACGGCGCTGAACTGAACAAAGTCCTCGAGGAAAAACACTGACGTCAGCCAGAACACCATTCACCCCAGTGGGAGCGAGCCTGCTCGCGAATGCGGCGGGTCAGTCAGCGAAGATGTTGAATGTGCTAACGCTTTCGCGAGCAGGCTCGCCCCCACAATGAGATCCGGTGTATTCAGAGCAACCACATTAGATCGACAGGGAGTCATCAATGTCATTCACCGAACCCGCAGGACGCCCGGGCACCGCTGATTACCAAACGCCCCAAACCAGACCCGAACCCTGGCTCCAGGCCGCGACCATCGACAGCGAAGTCGCCCAATATTTCCTCGTCAGCGCCCGCTGCGGCTGCTTTATGCAAGCCGCGCGCAGCCTCAACGTGCGCTCGACGCTGCTGCGCAAACAACTCGCGCAACTCGAACAGCAACTGCAACACAGCCTGTTCAGCTTCCAGGGCAGCGCTCTCAGCCTGACCCGCGAAGGCCAACAGTTGCAGGCCCGACTCAGCACCCTGGCCCACCAACGCAAACTCCCGGTTATCGAACAACCGCTGATCCGCCTCGCCATCGCCGAATCCATCCTCCACGACATCCTCGGCCGCGACCTCATCGCATTGCTGCGGCGCAACGCCAGCCTGCGTCTGGAAATTATTGCTCTGGATAGCGAACTGGCCTTGCGTGCGGTCAGCGCCGACATTGTCCTCTGGCTGGCGCCCAGCGATGCTTCAAACCCTGGTCCCACCTTCGCCACAAGCGCACCGCAACACCTCGCGCGAATTGAATATCTGCCGCACATCGCCAAGCGCTATTCGCGGGTGACAGCGCGACCGGAAACGCCGGATGATCTGGCGGACTTCATGCTGGTGCAGTGGCAGCATGATCGACAGATTCAGAGTTTTCGCCCGTGGAATGAATTGGTCGAGCAGCGCTTGGCTGGCGTAGTGCAGATGCAATCTTATGAATTGATGCTGGAGATGATCCGGTGCAGCGCCTGCATTGGCTTGCTGCCGGCATACATGAGCCGCTTCGACCGTGGCCTCATCGCACTGCCCGGATTATTCGCCGAGGCGATGCAGCTCCATGCTTGGCTCGCCGTCAACACCGACTCGCAAAACTCCCCCGAAATCCAGGCCCTCACCGACCTCATCCAGCAAACCTTCAACGAACGCCACGAATGGTTCCAGCCTTGACCCGCCCCCGTGTAAGAGTGAGCCTGCTCGCGAAAGCAATCCGCCAGTCGAAGCCACAGTGACTGACAAACCGCTTTCGCGAGCAGGCTCGCTCCCACAGGAATCTTCATTGCTTACGCGTTGATCGTCCCCACGCTCCGCGTGGGAATGCAGCCCGGGACGCTCTGCGTCCCCCCAGAGCTGG
>NZ_RCNZ01000059.1:0-5981 GCF_004307525.1 Pseudomonas sp. Sample_21
GCGGTGTAAACGATCGAGCCACCTTCGGCCACGGAACCGGTCGCACTCAACGACATATTTGTAGTGTCGGCAACGTCGGTGACTGAAGTCGAAACCGGTGTTTTGTCCGCCACCAGATCTTCGAAATTGCCGCCAGTTACGCCAGTGATCGAGTTGGTGATCGGAGCGTTGCCGGTCAGCGCATCGTTCGCAGCAACAGCAGTTGCAGTGCCAGTAGTCTGACCGACGCCGATGGTGATGGTCTGACCGTTGGCCAGAGTCACGACCACAGGCGAGCCGGTGACCGGCGCGCCGACGGTGGCGGTGTAAGTCACGGTGCCGCCTTCAGCGACCGAAGTATCGGCAGTCAGTTTGACGGTCGAAGTGTCGATGGTATCGGTGACATTGGTCACCGCTGGAACCGCGCTTGGCACCAGGTTCTCGAAGTTACCCCCCGTAGCACCCTCGATGGTCACTTCGACTTTGCCGGCATCTTTATAGACGTCATCTTTCGGTGCGTCGACGATCACGGTGCCGGTGGTTTTGCCTGCGTCGATGGTGATGGTGGCGCCGTT
This sequence comes from Pseudomonas sp. Sample_21, assembly GCF_004307525.1. Taxonomy (NCBI): domain Bacteria; kingdom Pseudomonadati; phylum Pseudomonadota; class Gammaproteobacteria; order Pseudomonadales; family Pseudomonadaceae; genus Pseudomonas; species Pseudomonas sp. Sample_21. The sequence continues at coordinate 555 of NZ_RCNZ01000059.1, forward strand.
CGACAGGGTCACGGTGACCGGTGTGCCGGCCGGGTTGGTCAGGGTTGCGGTGTAGGTGATCTGGCCGCCTTCGGCGACCGAATCGCTGGCGCTCAGGTTCAGGTTGGTGGTGTCGGTGGTGTCGGAAACCACGGTGTCTGCGGACTTGCCGTCGACCAGCAGTTTTTCGTAATTGCCACCGGTGGCGCCATCAATGGTCACGCTCAACGAGCTGCCGCCCGCCAGCGGGCTGTTCGGCGCGACGTAGTTGACGCTGCCGGTGGTTTCGCCGACCGCGATGGTGATGGTCTGGCCGTTGGACAGGCTGACGGTGACCGGCGAACCGGTCACTGGCGCGCCCACGGTGGCGGTGTAAACCACGGTTTCGCCTTCGGCGACGTTCGCAGTGGCGCTCAGCGACACGGTGGTGGTGTCGATGGTGTCGTTGACTGTGGTCACCGCCGGCGCTGTGCTGGTGACGAGGTTTTCGAAGTTGCCGCCGGTTGCGCTCTGGATGGTCGCTTCAACGCTGCCGGCGTCTTTATAGACGTCGTCTTTCGGTGCATCGACGGTCACGGTGCCGGTGGTTTTGCCGGCCTCGATGAGGATAGTCGCACCGTTCGACAGGGTCACGGTGACCGGTGTGCCAGCGGCGTTGCTCAAAGTCGCGGTGTAGGTGATCTGGCCGCCTTCGTTCACCGCGCCGGTCGCGCTGAGCGACAGGTTGGTGGTGTCGACGGTGTCGGTCACGGTGCTGCTGACCGGGGTCTGGTCGGCAACGAGGTTTTCGAAGTTACCGCCGCTGACGTTGGTGATCGAGTTGGTCAGCGGCGCGTGGCCGGCGAGTACGTCGTTCGGCGCGGTGGTGCTCACGCTGCCGCTGGTCTTGCCGACTTCGATAGTGATGTTCTGACCATTGGCCAAGGTGACGACCACAGGCGAACCGGTGACCGGCGCGCCGACGGTGGCGGTGTAGGTGACGGTGCCACCTTCGGCCGCGGTTTCGGTGGCGGTCAGTTTGACCGTCGAGGTGTCGACGGTGTCGGTGACATCGGTAACCGCTGGCGTGGTGCTTGGCACCAGGTTTTCGAAGTTGCCGCCAGTGGCGTCCTTGATCGTGACTTCAACTTTTCCGGCGTCTTTATAGACGTCGTCGGCAGGTGCCGGAACGGTGACGGTGCCGGTGGATTTGCCAGCCTCGATGGTGATCACCGCGCCGTTGCTCAGATTCACGGTCACCGGGGTACCGGCCGGGTTGCTCAGGGTCGCGGTGTAGACAATCGAACCGCCCTCGGCCACGGAGCCGGTCGCGGACAGCGACAGGTTGGTGGTGTCGGCGACGTCGGTTACCGAGGTCACCGCCGGGGTTTGGTCGGCGACGAGATTTTCGTAATTGCCACCACTGGCGCCGTCGATTTTCACGCTCAGGGTGTTGCCGCCGGCCTGTGCATCGTTCGGCGCGGTGAAGTTGACGCTGGCGCTGCTGGCGCCGACCGGAATGGTGATGGTCTGGCCGTTGGACAGGGTCACCAGCACTGGCGAACCGGTGACCGGGGCGGTCACGGACGCGGTGTAGACAACCACGCCGCCTTCTATCGCGCTGGCGCTGGCGGTCAGCGAAACCGTGCTGTTGTCGATGGTGTCGGTGACATCAGTTACCGCAGGAGTCTTGTCGATCACCAGGTTTTCAAAGTTGCCGCCGCTGGTCTTGGTGATGCTCGCATCGACCTTGCCGGCGTCCTTGTACACGTCATCGGCGGGGGCGGCGATGGTTGCGCTGCCGGTGCTCGCGCCCTTGGCAATGTTGATCACCGCGCCGTTGCTCAGGGTCACGCTCATGGCGGTGCCGGCCGGATTGCTCAGGGTCGCGGTGTAGACGATCGAGCCGCCCTCGGCAACGCTGCCAGTGGCGCTCAGGCTGATGTTGGTGGTGTCGACGGCGTCGGTGACTTTAGTCACCACAGCCGAACGATCGGCCTCGACGCGCTCGAAATCGCCGCCGCTGTGGCTGGCGATCGCCGTCCGCACGTTGCTGCCATCGATGTACGGCGTATTGGCGGGCGCCGGGAAATTCACCGAACCGCTGGTAGCACCGGCAGCGATGTTGATCACCGCGCCGTTGGCCAGGGTCACGGTCATTGCAGTACCGGCCGGGTTGCTCAGGGTCGCGGTGTAGGTGATCTGGCCACCTTCGCTGACGGTATCGCTGGCGGTCAGGGTCAGTGCGGTTGTGTCGACGGTGTCGTTGACCGTGGTGCTGACCGGAGTCTTGCTGACGTCGAGTTTCTCGAAGTTGCCGCCGCTGGCGTCGGTCATGGTTACGGTGAGCTTGCTGACGTCCTTGTAGACGTCATCGCTCGGTGCGGCGATCGTCACCGAACCGCTGGTCTTGCCGGCTTCGATGGTGATGGTCTGGCCGTTGCTCAGGTTGACGGTTACCGGCGTTTGCGCGGCGTTGGTCAGCGTTGCGGTGTAAGTGATCGAAGAGCCTTCGAGCACATAGCTTTCTGCGCTGAGGGTCAGGTGCGTGGTGTTGACCGTGTCGGCAACGTTGGTCACCGCAGGCGTAGTGCTCGGCACCAGATTTTCGAAGTTGCCGCCGGTGGCGTCCTTGATGGTGACTTCGACTTTGCCGGCGTCTTTGTAGACGTCATCGGCAGGTGCCGGAACGGTCACGGTGCCGGTGGTCTTGCCGGCTTCAATGGTGATGACCGAGCCGTTGCTCAGGTTGACGGTGACCGGCGTACCGGCCGGGTTGCTCAGCGTCGCGGTGTAGGTGATCTGCCCGCCTTCGTTGACGTTGCCGGTGGCAGTCAGCGCGACGCTGGTGGTGTCGACGGTGTCGGTCACGGTGGTGCTGACCGGGGTCTTGTCGGCGACCAGATTTTCGAAGTTGCCGCCGCTGACGTTGGTGATCGAGTTGGTCAGCGGTGCGTGACCGATCTGCACGTCATTCGATACCGGGGCGGTGACGCTGCCGGTGGTCTGGCCCACGGCGATGGTGATGCTCTGGCCGTTGGCCAGGGTCACGACAACAGGCGTGCCGGTGACGGGCGCGCCGACAGTGGCGGTGTAGGTGACGGTTCCGCCTTCCGCGACCGAGGTGTCGGCGGTCAATTTGACCGTCGAGGTGTCGATGGTGTCGGTGACTTGAGTGACCGCTGGCGTGGTGCTCGAGACGAGATTCTCGAAGTTGCCGCCGGTGGCGCTGGTGATGGTGGCCTGCACGGAGCCTGAGTCTTTGTAGACGTCGTCGGACGGAGCCGGGAAGGTCACATTACCGCTGGTTTCGCCTGCCTGGATGGTGATGACGGCGCCATTCGACAAGGTCACCGTCACTGGCGAGCCAGCAGCATTGGTCAAGGTCGCGGTGTAAGTGATCTGGCCGCCTTCAGCCACGGAAGCGGTCGCGCTCAGCGACAGATTGGTGGTGTCGGCCACGTCGGTGACGGTGGTCGAAACTGGAGTATTGTCCGCCACCAGGTTTTCGTAGTTGCCACCGGTTACGCCAGTGATCGAGTTGGTCAGCGGAGCGTTGCCGGTCAAGGCATCGTTCGGTGCAATGTAGGTGATGGAGCCAGTGGTCTGGCCGACGGCGATGGTGATGTTCTGGCCGTTGGCCAACGTCACGACCACAGGCGAACCGGTGACTGGCGCGCCGACGGTGGCGGTGTAAGTCACGGTGCCGCCTTCGGCAACCGAGGTGTCTGCGCTCAGCTTCACCGTCGAGGTATCGACGGTGTCAGTGATTTCGGTCACTGCTGGCGTAGTGTTCGGCACCAGATTTTCGAAGTTGCCGCCGGTGGCGTCCTTGATGCTGACTTCGACCTGGCCGGCGTCTTTGTAGGCGTCATCGGCCGGCGCTGGAACGGTAACGGTGCCGGTGGTTTTGCCGGCATCAATGGTGATCACCGAACCGTTGCTCAGGGTCACGGTTACCGGGGTGCCGGCCGGATTCGTCAGCGTGGCGGTGTAGGTGATCTGGCCACCCTCGGCCACAGAACCGGTGGCGCTGAGGCTCAGGCCAGTGTCATCGACCGAGTCGGTAATCGTGGTAACGGCTGGCGTGGTGCTTGGCACCAGGTTTTCGAAGTTGCCACCGGTAGCGCCAGTGATGGTGGTGCTGACGGTGCTGCCATTGTTGTAAACGTCATTGGCCGCAGTCGGCACGTTGACGGTGCCGACGGTCTCGCCGGCAGCAATGGTGATGGTCGAACCGTTCGACAGGGTGACGGTAACCGGGGTTTGTGCCGGATTGGTCAGGGTCGCGGTGTAAGTGATCTGACCGCCTTCAACGATGTTATTGGTCGCAGTCAGCGTCAGGCCGGTGTTGTCGACCGAATCGGTAATCGTGGTGACCGCAGGCGTGTTGCTTGGCACCAGGTTTTCGAAATTGCCACCGGTTGCGCCAGTGATCGTGGTGCTGACGGTGCTGCCATTGTTGTACACGTCATTGGCCGCAGTCGGCACGTTGACGGTGCCGACGGTCTCGCCGGCTGCAATGGTGATGGTTGAGCCGTTCGACAGAGTGACGGTAACTGGCGTCTGCGCTGGATTAGTCAGCGTTGCGGTGTAAGTGATCTGACCGCCTTCAACGATGTTGTTGGTCGCGGTCAACGTCAGACCGGTGTTATCAACCGAATCAGTGATCGTGGTAACGGCTGGCGTGGTGTTTGGCACCAGGTTTTCGAAGTTGCCGCCGGTAGCCCCGGTGATCGTCGTGCTGACGGTGCTGCCATTGTTGTAAACGTCATTGGCCGCAGTCGGCACGTTCACGGTCCCGACGGTTTCGCCAGCCGCGATGGTGATGGTCGAGCCGTTCGACAGGGTGACGGTAACCGGCGTCTGCGCTGGATTAGTCAGCGTGGCGGTGTAAGTGATCTGACCGCCTTCAACGATGTTGTTGGTCGCAGTCAGGGTCAGGCCAGTGTCATCGACCGAATCGGTGATGGTGGTGACCGCAGGCGTGTTGCTTGGCACCAGGTTTTCGAAGTTGCCGCCGGTAGCGCCAGTGATGGTGGTGCTGACGGTGCTGCCATTGTTGTACACGTCGTTGGCCGCAGTCGGCACGTTGACGGTACCAACGGTTTCGCCAGCCGCAATGGTGATGGTCGAGCCGTTCGACAGAGTGACGGTCACCGGGGTTTGTGCCGGATTGGTCAGTGTCGCGGTGTAAGTGATCTGACCGCCTTCAACGATGTTGTTGGTCGCAGTCAGGGTCAGGCCAGTGTCATCGACCGAATCGGTGATGGTGGTGACCGCAGGCGTGTTGCTTGGCACCAGGTTTTCGAAGTTGCCGCCGGTAGCGCCAGTGATGGTGGTGCTGACGGTGCTGCCATTGTTGTACACGTCGTTGGCCGCAGTCGGCACGTTGACGGTACCAACGGTTTCGCCAGCCGCAATGGTGATGGTCGAGCCGTTCGACAGAGTGACGGTCACCGGGGTTTG